>NZ_JBFAON010000016.1:0-139316 GCF_040659795.1 Pseudonocardia sp. NPDC049635 | reverse complement strand
GCCAACCGCCACGCCACCCCGAAACGGCGCTTCGCACCCGAGTCCAAGATCCGCAGACCCGATTACCTACCGAACGTTGCCTGACAAGGCACTAGAGGAACCGTCGTCTGCATTCAGCGCGACGTAGCCGACGACGCCGAGCAGACCGAGGACGGCGAGCACGACCAGCCACAGGGCGGCCTTGCGGCCGCGTCCGGAGCGGGGTTCGTGATGGTCGTCAGCCAGGAGTTGTCAGAACGGCGGCTCCGCGACGTCCTCGGCGAACCGCGCCCGCGCGTCGCCACCCTCCGCGCGGGCCCACCGGCTCGGCCTGCGATCCGGCCCTGGGCCGGGCCGGACCGGACCGATCGGTGCGGGCTCCGCCTCGTAGGTGTGGCCGGAGGGAGTCGTCCAGACCAGGGTGCCGTCCGGCCGCATCTCGACGTGCCAGCCCGGCATGTGCTTGAGCCGGTGATGGGAACGGCAGAGCGGGCTGGTGTTGTCCGCGGACGTCGGCCCGGTGCCCCGCACCGGATCGAACGGCACGACATGGTCGATGTCGCACCGGTGTGCCGGCGTCCGGCAGCCGGGATGGGCGCAGCAGCCGTACCGTGACCGCACCAGCCGGGCCAGATGGGCCGGTGGTCGGTAGCGCTGCGTGCCGTGGTCGAGAACCTTCCCGGTGACCGGATCGGTGAGCAGCCGGTCCCACACGGAGGCGGGGTCGAAGGCGAGGGCCCGCGCGTCCTCGGCGGGGACCGGGCCGTACCCGGCGAGCTCGGCCGGCTCGTCGCCGGCGCCGGTGAGGGTGTCGATCGGGACGGTCACATGGATGTTCACCCGCACGGAGTTCCGGACGAACGGGCTGCCTTCCGCCGGAGCGGGGGTCACCCCGGGAACCCCGGTCGGCTCCGCCCTCGCGCCGGCGGCGAGCGCGGTTCCTGCACTCATCCGTCCGGTGTCGCGCAGCACCAGGTCGACGAGCGCATCGGCCCGCCGGGCGTCCATCCCGCGGGGATCCGCTCCGGCGCAACCGCGGGCATGCTGGTCGAGCACGGCGAAGATGCCGGTCGCCGCGGCCGCGGGCAGGAAGGCGCGCACGGTGGCCATGCCGTCGGCCTCGGCCTGGACCCGCACCCCGCGTTCGAGGGCCCGGCGTTCGCGACGGCGGGCCCGGACACCCTCCGGCAGCCCGGCCAGGAACCGGCGGATCGCCGCCCGGAGCTGACCGGTGGTCTGCTCCGGGGCCTTCGGCAGGACGCGGGCGAGAAGCCGCCCGGTCTGCTCAGGTGTCAGGTCCGCGGCGGCGTCGACCAGGAGCGTGACCTTCGGTCGCGACAACAGGCCTGCCCGGGCCAGCTCGGCGGTCGGTGCGAGCTCCGCGGCGGACAGGGCGCGGGCCTCGTCGACCCGGTACCACGCGGATCCGGTGGTCAGCCGCAGCATGAGCCGCAGCTCCGCCACGATCGACCGCAGCGCGTCGGGCACCGTGTCGAACAACCCCAGGGGTGGATCGGTGGCCGGATCGTGACGGGCGAGCTGCTCGGCCATCGTGGCCTCGGCATCCTCGACGAGGGCGGCGATCTCGCAGCTCTGCAGCGCCTGCAGCCGGTTGATCAGCCGTTCGAAAGCGCCGATGCGCTCCAGGCGCTCGGCGGAGGAGACACCGGGATCGGGTGGTCGATCGAGGGCCGCCACCACGGCTGGGCCGGGCGGCACCTCGGACAGGCGGACGGCCTCGTCGGCCGTCGCGGTGAGGGGCGGAGTGCCGGCCGGGGTGGCGGCCGGAGTGATGGTCGAAGCGCTGGTGGTGGCACCGTGGTCGAACATGTGGTCGATTCTGCTGTGGACCCCTGACAGTTCCGGTGCCTCGGCGGTCGGGCCCGGGCAACCCCACCCGAATGGCTCAACCGGGGGTCCGGGGTCAGTGCGGCCGCGACGACGGCAGAGGTAGCGGTGCCCGGCAGCGGTACGGGCGCAGGCCGGACACGGCAGGGCAGGTACGGCAGGGCAGGCACGGCAGACACGGGAGGCAGGGCAGGACACGGCAGACACGCCGGGCCGGGCAGGGCAGGGCAGACAGGACAGGACACGGCACGGCAGACCCGGCACGGCAGGGCAGGACACGGCAGACACGCCGGGCAGGGCAGGGCAGGGCAGGGCAGGACACGGCACGGCAGGACACGGCAGGACACGGCACGGCAGGGCAGGGCAGGGCAGGGCAGGACACGGTAGGCAGGGCGGGACACGGCAGGCGGGGCAGGACACGGCGGGCAGAGGTGGGGGTCGGCAGGCAGTGGGAGCACCGGCGAGGGCGCCCCGCGAGGTCGTCGGGGATGCCGCCGGTCAGAGGATGCGACGCAGTGTCCGGAAACCGTCGTCGTCCGGGCCGTTGCCGTCGTCGGTGTACCCGGCGCGGGCGAACAGCTTCGCGGAGGCGATGTTGTCCCGGTGCACGACCGCGATCAGCGGGGTGCCGGAACCGGTGCGTTCCCGCAGGGCGTCCTCACCGGCCCGCAACAGGGCCCCGGCGAGCCCGCCACCGCGCCGCTGCGGGGCGACGGTGATCGACACCTCCCAGCCCGCAGGCTCCCGGTCCCAGCGGACGGTCCCGACCGGTCCCGCGGCGTCGGAGACGATCAGGAGATGGCGGTCCTCGCGGTCCAGCGACCCGGCGAGCCAGCGCCGGTGGGAGTCCAGGTCGATCTCACCGGCGGAGCGCGAGTTGCGGCGGGTGTCCGGGTCGTTGCGCCAGGCCAGCAGGAGTTCGGCGTCGTCGAGCGTCGCGGGTCGCGTGTGCAGGCCGGACGGGCTCGGGTGCTCCCGCCTGGGCCGCCCGCGGCGGACGGCAGCCGCGACCGCGTCCACGATCCGGCCCGCGCCCTCGCCGTCCACGACGGTCCTGGCCCGGCGGGCGAGCGCCGCCCGCCGGTCGGGATCGGTGAGCAGCGCGCGCAGCACCGCCCCCGCCGGCTCCGGCTCGGCGAGATCGTCGATCCCCCCGAGCCCGGCCGCGGCGCCGCTCGCGACGACCGTCCGGTACCCCTCGGCCTGGTTGTCGGCGGCGCGGACCAGGGCCATCGGGACGCCGACGCAGCACAGCTCCCACACCGTCGTCCCGGCCGCGCTGACCACCAGGTCCGCGCCCGCCATCGCGGCCGGCAGATCGGGCAGCGGGGCGACCGGCCGGAACCGGGCCGGGCCGGCCGCGGGCAACCGCGGAGACCGTCCCGGCGGGACGACGACGTCGACCTCGGCGGGCGCACCGGCCGCGTCGAGGGCGGCGACGACGCGCGGGAGCAGGCCCGCGGCGTCGGTCCCGCCCATCACGACGAGCACCCGCGGCGGGCGGCCGGCCGGGCGGGCGGCGTCACGTTCCCGCCGGGCACGACGGACAGCCGCCCGCAACGGGGCGTAGGCCGGACCGCGGAGCAGGAGCCCGCTGCCGTCGTCGGGCCGGGGATGACCGTCGGCGCCGAGATTGGGATCGACGACGACGTCACCCGGCCGCCGTCCGGTGGTGAAGTCCTCCACGGTGCACAGCACGATCCCGGCCGAGTTCAGCGGGCCGCGCAGGTCGTCGCCGAGCAGGTAGTGGTCGACGTGCACCGCGTCGGCCCGGTGCTCACCGGCGAGCCCGGCCAGCGACCCGGCGTCGTCCGCGGGAGGCAGCACCGTGCCGGGCGGTCGGTGACCGTCGGCGCCCGCGAGCCCGGCCCACAGCCAGGCCAGCCCGTCGAGCCGCCCGGACCAGAGCACCTCGTGCCCGGCCGCGGCGGCGGCCTCGGCGACCGCCGCGCAGCGCACGGCGTGCCCGACACCGGTCGACCGGCCGGCGTCGCAGCGCAGCAGCAGACGCACGTGATCAGCCCTCCGCGAGCGACTTCTGGCGGACGTGCGCGTTGCGGCCCACCAGGTCCGGCCGGGACCGCAGCACCGACACCACCGAGCGCCAGCCGGTGCGCCCGTCGAGCGCCTCCACCAGGCCCTGCAGGGCGTACAGGTCCTCGGGGGTGTCCAGGGTGACCCGCAGGTCGTCCGCGGCGGGGGCGACGACGACACCGAGGCACCGGAACCGCTCCGGGTCGCCGTAGAGGCCCGAGGTCACGTGCACCCGGTCGTAGCCGGCCGCGCCGGCCGCCAGGGTGCGCAGCGCGGGAACCGTCGCCAGCTCGACGTCCAGACCCCGGGGCAGCGTCCGGACCAGCGTGGTCGCCACGTAGTCGTGCTCGGGTGCGGATCGCCAGGTCGCGGCGACCAGGCCGACCAGGTCGGGATCGAGCAGCGGGCAGTCGGCAGTGAGTCGCACCACGGCGTCGCACGGGTGCTCGTCGACAGCCTGCACGTACCGGGAGAGCACGTCGTCCTCGGAACCGCGCACCACCCCGACCCCGAGCGCCGCGGCGTGCTCGGCGACCGCGTCGTCGCCGGCCGAGGTGGACGTCGCGACCAGCACGTCGTCGATGCCGTGCGCCGCCCGGGCGGCGTCGACGACCCGGTCCAGCACGGGACGCCCACCCAGCTCCCGCAGGACCTTGCCGGGGAGCCGGGTCGAGCCCGTCCTGGCCTGAACGACCGCGTTGATCCGCACCTGCTGCCTTTCCTCCGACTACCCGCGTGCCATCATGCCGGGCGGGAGAAATCCGCGGATCTGGAGGCGTGATGTCGGTTCTCAAGGGCTCGTCGGTCCTGGTCACGGGCGGGACGGGGTCCTTCGGCAAGGCGTTCGTGCGCACGCTGCTGGACCGCTACGACCCGCGCCGCCTGGTCATCCTGTCCCGGGACGAGCTGAAGCAGTACGAGTGCCGGTCGCTGTTCGGCGACGACCCCCGGCTGCGCTGGTTCCTCGGTGACGTGCGCGACCGGGACCGCCTCAAGCGCGCCATGCACGGCGTCGAGTACGTCGTGCACGCCGCCGCGCTGAAGCAGGTCGACACCGCCGAGTACAACCCGTTCGAGTTCATCCGGACCAACGTCGAGGGCTCGCAGAACGTCGTCGAGGCCGCGATCGACTCCGGCGTGAAGAAGGTCGTCGCGCTGTCGACGGACAAGGCGTCGTCGCCGATCAACCTCTACGGCGCGACGAAGCTGTGCGCCGACCGGCTGTTCGTGAGCGCCAACCACTACGCGGCCGCCTACGAGACGCGGTTCGCGGTCGTCCGGTACGGCAACGTGCTGGGTTCGCGCGGCTCGGTCGTCCCGCTGTTCAAGCGGCTCGCCGCCGAGGGCGCCTCGTTGCCGATCACCGACAAGCGGATGACCCGGTTCTGGATCACCCTGCCGGACGCTGTGCAGTTCGTGATCGACTCCTTCGACCGGATGCAGGGCGGCGAGCTGTACGTCCCGCGGATCCCGTCGATGCGGATGACCGACCTGGCCGAGGCGATCGCGCCGGGCGCGGCGACCCACGAGATCGGGATCCGGCCGGGTGAGAAGCTGCACGAGGAGATGATCGCCGCGGACGACTCGCGGCGGACCCTGCGGCTCGACGACCGCTACGTGGTCGAGCCCTACATCGCCGGCTGGGGCTACACCTCCCCGGCCGACGGCGAGCCGGTACCCGACGGGCAGGCCTACCGCAGCGACACCAACGACCTGTGGCTGACCCCGCAGCAGCTGCGCGAGATGGTCGAGGCACTCGACTGATGCTTCCCTACGGCCGCCAGTCGATCTCGCCCGACGACGTCGAGGCGGTCACCGCGGTCCTCGGTTCGGACTGGCTGACCACCGGCCCGGCGGTCGCCCGGTTCGAGGAGGACCTGGCCGCGGTCTGCGGCCATCCTGCGGTGGCCGTCACCAGCGGCACCGCGGCACTGCACGTCGCCTACGCGGCGGCCGGCGTCGGCCCCGGTCAGGACGTCGTCGTCGCGCCGCTGACCTTCGTCGCGACCGCGAGCACCGCGGCTCTGCTCGGGGCGAACGTGGTGTTCGCCGACGTCAGCCCGGACACCGGCAACCTGGACCCGGACGCCGCGAAGGCCGCGCTCACCCCGAACACCACCGTCGTGTCCGGTGTGGACTATGCGGGGCACCCGATCGACGCCGGCCCGCTGCGCGAGATCGCCCACGGCGCCGGGGCGCTGCTGCTGGAGGACGCCGCGCACTCGGTCGGCGGCACCTGGCACGGGCGTCCGGTGGGCGACCTCGCCGACCTGACGACGCTGAGCTTCTTCCCGACGAAGAACCTGACCACCGCGGAGGGCGGCGCGGTCGTGTCGCCGCGGGCCGATCTCGTGGACGGCGCCCGTTCCTTCCGCAACCACGGACTGGTGCGGGACCGGGCCGTGCAACGGTTCCCGGACGAGGGGCCGTGGCACCAGGAGGTGCACGCGTTCGGGCTGAACTACCGGCTGCCGGACCTGCTCGCCGCGCTCGGATCCTCGCAGCTGCGCCGGCTCGCCGCGTTCACCGCGCGGCGCGCGGAGATCCACGCCCGCTACGACGCCGCGCTCGCCGACGTCGCCGAGTTGCGCACCCCGGCCCGCCGCGACGGTGCCGACCCGGCCTGGCACCTCTACCCGCTGCGGGTGCTCGACGGCCGCCGCCGCGAGCTGTTCGAACACCTGCGCGAGCAGGGGATCGGGGTGCAGGTCAACTACATCCCGGCCTACTGGCACCCGGTGTTCGCCGACCTCGGTTACCGCCGTGGCCTGTGCCCGAACGCCGAGGAGTACTACTCCCAGCAGCTGTCGCTGCCGCTGTTCCCGGATCTGACCGACACCGACGTCGACCGGGTCATCGAGCTGGTGCGGGAGTTCTTCGGGCACCGGGGATGAGCACGGTGAACGCGAGCAGGGAGGTGCTCGGGCGCGGTTCGCTCTACACCCTCGGCACGGTCGCGCCGATCCTGGCGAACGTCGCGGTCACCCCGATCGTGACCCGGGTGCTCGGCCGCGGCGAGTACGGCGTCGTCGCGATCGGGCTGATCCTGGTGCAGGTCGGCGCGATGGTCGTCGGGTTCGGTCTGGCATCGGCGATCACCCGGCACGGGATCCTGGAGGGCTCCGGGGAGGCCGGGGCCCGCGCGCTGGTGCTGCAGGGCACCGCGCTGTCCACCGTGCTCGTCGTCGCGGCGATGCTGACCGGGCCGCTGTGGGGCCCGCCGCTGCTGTCCGTCCCGTGGCAGCCCGGGCTCACCTGGGCGGCGCTGGCGGCCGCCGGGTTCGTCGCCGTGCTGAACGCGCAGTCGTTGCTGCGGGTGCAGGACCGGCCGGTGCCGTTCGTGGTGATGTCCGGGGTCGCGACGCTGGGTGGCCCACTCGTCGGGCTGGCCCTGGTCAGCTGGCATGCCAGCGACGCCGACGACTACCTGTTCGGCCTGCTGCTCGGCTACCTCGCCGCCGGGCTCACCGGGATCGGGTTGGCGCTGCACGGCGGACGGCCCCGCAGCGAGCGCGGCGACCTGGGCAGGGCGCTGCGCGTCGGGCTGCCCGCGGTGCCGCACCTGGTCGCGTTGCTGCTCGTGCAGAACGCGCTGGTGCTGATCGTGACCCGGTACTTCGGCGCCGAGGACGGCGGCCGGATGCAGATCGCACTGCTGCTCGGTGCGGCACCGGCGCTGATCGTGTCCGCCCTGAACAACGCCTGGGCACCGGTGGTCTACCGGACCGCGCCGCAGGAGCGCGGCGCCGCGCTGGAACGGACCGCGCGGGACGTCGCCGCGGTGACCGTCGCGCTCGCCGGGGGAGTCGCACTGCTGGCGCCGTTCCTGCTGCGCTTCCTCGCCCCGGCCGAGTTCGACCCGGTCGAGCTGGTCCCGGTGGTGGGGGTGACGGCGATCGGTGCCGTCGTGAGCGTCGCGTACCTGGCGAACGTGCACCTGGTGTTCGCGTCCGGCCGCAGCGGCGGACTGGCGTTGGCGAGCCCGCTCAGCCTGCTCGCCGGTCTGGTCGCCGCCGTGCTGCTGGCCGGGACCGGGTCGCTGACCGCGGTCGCGGCCGGGTTCCCGGTGACCTACCTGGCGCTGGCCCTCGGCACGTCGCTGCTGCGTCGCCGGGTGTCGGAGACGCGATGGCGGGAGAACGTGCTGCTCGGGCCGGTCCTCACCGGGTTCGCGGTGTGCGGCGGGGCGGCGTTGCTCCCGGCCGAGGGCGTGGCCTGGCTCGCGGTGCGGTTCGGGCTGGCGGTGCTGCTGGGCGTCGCGCTGCTGTGGCTGGTGCGCCGGATCTTCCGGGGCTGATGACCCGACGGGCTGGACCAGACGGGCTGGACCCGGCGGGCTGGACCGGGCGGGCGGCGGAGCGTCGGTGGCGGCGGGCCGCCACGGGGCCGGGTGCTGTGGAGCGCTGTGGGCCGGGCGCTGTGGGTCGGCGCTGTGGGTCGGGCCGGCGGGGCCGGAACGGCTCAGCTGAGCGGCCGGGCCTCGGCGGGTTCCTCGGTCGTCAGCGGTGTGCGGAGGCCCTTCGGCAGCGGCCGGGGCAGCGCGGCCAGCGGGTTGCGCAGCCACAGCATCGGGTTGAAGCTCCCTGCAGCCATCGCCTGCGTGCTCTGCTCGGAGCGCTTCGTCAGGCCCAGCACCATCGCGGCCTTCGCCAGCGGCGACGCCGCGTAGTACTGGATCGCCGGGCCCACGTTCGGGGTGCGGCCCCAGCCCAGCGCGGCCCGCAGCGCGTCCGGCTCCATCAGCGCATCGGCCCCGAGCTCGCGGCGGGCCAGGGTGGTCGCAGCGGTGTCGGCCGCGGCGGCCCCGGTGTCCGGCCGCTGCCCGTCCGGATCGGTCGCGTGGAACTCCGGCCAGGTGGCGCGCAGCTCGTCGACCGCGGACGCGGACTGCGCGCCGAACGTCAGCGGGTCGCCCCAGACGGCGGCCGGGGTGCCGATCGCGGCGGCGTAGAGCACCGCGGTGGACAACCGGTTCGACGACACCCGGGCGGCGTTGCCGATCAGGTGCATGATCCGCAGCAGGAACCGCGGGTCGTCCCGGCGGCCGGCGGTGACCAGGCGGTGCCCGGCGTCGGCCCAGGCCGAGGTGATCTCCGGGTCGGCGAGGTCCTCGTGGTGCATGCACACCGTGGACGGCCCGTCGACCTTCGCGACCTGGCGGGCCAGGTCGGCGTGCGCGCCGGTGACCCGGACCAGCCGGGTGCCGTGGAACGGCACGAACACCGGTCCCAGCCGGTCCGACCGGGACCAGCCCTGCGCCTGCAGCAGCCGTTCCAGGTACAGCACGGGGGCACCGACCGCGGTGGTCGCCCGGTCCTCCGCGGTGGGGGACCAGCCCCGGCAGTCGTGCGACCAGACCAGCAGCCGGCGCCGGCGCGGGTCCTCACCGACGTGCGGGAAGTCCGCGAAGTGCGCGGCGACAGGGCTGGTCGCCGTCCAGCCGTGCTGCAGCAGACCGGCGATGTGCCGCGGCCGGGGCAGGCCCGCGTACGCGGCCAGCACGGCCGAGTGGCCGTAGTAGTGGTTCTGGATGTCCAAGGCCGTGCTCCGGATCGCTGCTGCTCGTGGTGTGCTCGGGGCCGGGCGATCGTAACGAGGGCCGTGGCGCACGAGCGGGGTGCCGGGGTGCGAGGCCCCCCGGGGCCGGTGAGCGCGGCCCGTTACGGTCGCGGGCGTGCCTGCGCCGACCGTCGACGTGATGCTCCCGTTCTTCGGGGACCCCTACCTGCTGCGCCGGGCGGTCCGCAGCGTGCAGCGTCAGGACCGCGCGGACTGGCGGCTCACCGTCGTCGACGACGGTTATCCCGACGACACCGTCGGACGGTGGTTCGCCGGGCTCGGCGACGACCGGATCCGCTACCGGCGCAACCCGCAGCGGCTCGGCGCGCAGGGCAACAACCGGTACTGCATCGATCACGTCGAGCTCGAGTACTTCGTGATGATGGGTGCCGACGACCTGATGCTGCCGCACTACCTGGACACCGTGCTGGCGCTGCACGACCGGTGGCCCGACGCCGCCGTCGTCCAGCCGGGCGTGTCGGTGATGGACGACCGGGACCAGGCCGTCCGGCCGCTCGCGGACCGGGTGAAATCGCTGCTGGCGCCGTCCGGGTCGGGGCCGCGTGAGGTCGCCGGTGAGGATCTGGCGGTCAGCCTGCTGCGCGGGAACTGGCTCTACAACCCGTCGCTGTGCTGGCGGACGGCGGCGGTCCGCGCGGTGACGATGCCGGAGTCCGCCGACGTGTTCGATCTGGCGCTGCCGCTGCAGGTGGTCGCCGAGGGCGGTTCGATCGTCGTCGACGACCACGTGTGCTTCCGCTACCGGCGCCACCGCACCAGCGACTCCGGCTCCGGCGCGGCCGCCGGGAACCGGTTCGCCGAGGAGCGGCGTTTCTTCGCCGCGGAGGCCGAGCGGATGGCCGCCCGCGGCTGGCACCGGGCGGCCCGGGCGGCCCGGGCGCACGTGTCGTCCCGGCTGAACGCCGCCGTGCAGGTACCGGGGGCGCTGCTGCGGCGCGATCCCGGGGCGTTGCGCGCGCTGGGGACGCACCTGCTCACCCGGTGAGTCCGAGCAGCCGCTGCGCCCACCGGGACCAGCCCGGGTCCAGGCGCGCGTCGGTCACCTCCCGCGCCTCGGTGAGCCGCCGGTCCAGCGCCGCCCGCACCTCGCCTGCCACGTCCGGCTTCGCGTACACGAGCTGGAAGTACTCCGGCCGCATCTGCGCGACGCCGACCAGCTCGCGCTCGCCCAGCACCCGTGGCAGGTCGGTCCGCCAGGACGCGGGCGGCGGCTGCGGGGACGCGCTGGTGACGACCAGGACGGCCGGGTCGTCGGCCAGCAGCACCTCGGTCGGGCTCGCCCCGTGTGCGATCCGCTCGTCGTTCAGCCCGATGTAGTCGGTGGTGGTCCACCCGGAGAAGTAGGGGATCGCGCCCGCGTCGGAGACGGCGAGCGTGCGCCGGTCCGCCGGCAGGTCGGTGTCGGCCAGTGCGAGCCCGATCGCGACGTGCGCGCGGCGCAGGTCGTCGCCGTAGTGCACCAGGGTGCGGGCGTCCGGGGCGAGGAACCCGGCGGCCGTCGTCCACGCCACCCCGGCCACGGCGGCGACGGCGGCCACCCGGCGCAGCTCCACGGTGTCCAGCGCCATCGCGGCGGCCAGGCAGAGCAGCGGGAGGCCGTGCCAGGCGAACCGGGACAGGTAGTCCATCGCCGGGGCCGACAGCGCCGGGATGATCCACAGCGCGGTGCAGCTCGCCAGCACCAGCGCGGCCGGTGCCGCGGTGCGGGCCCGGAACAGCGCCGCCACCGCGAACGCGAGCAGCGGCAGGAACGTCGCGGCCGTCAGCTGGATCCAGCGGCCGTCGGTCGCGGCCTCCACGCCGACCTTCACGTAGAAGGTGTTCGGCAGCGGATGGCCGTAGTACACCCAGCGGGACGCCAGGTAGGCGGCTCCGGTGACGCCGGCGACGGCGGTCCAGACCCACACCGCCCGGTCCCGGCGCCGGACCCACAGCAGCACCAGCAGGGCGGGCGCGACACCCAGCACGCCGTCCGGCCGGAGGGTGCCCGCGAGCAACAGCAGCGCGGGGATCTCCCAGGGGCGGACCGGTGCGTCCCGGTCGGTGAGCAACCGGGCGGCGAGCACCACCGCCCGCAGCACGACGAGCGCGAACGGGGCCGTCTCCAGGCCGGAGTCGACGTGCACCCAGGTCGGCAGGAACAGCGCGAAGCTCCCGGCGGCGAGGAAGGCGCCCGACCTGGTCCGCGGCTCGCTCACCAGGATCCAGACGGTCGCGGCAGCACAGGCCGCGGCGGTCACCTTGGACACCAGGGGGAGCGGCACCCCGAGCCACACCCACGGCGCGTGCCACAGCATCCAGGCGAAGTTGGTGAATCCCTCGACCGGGTCCTGGCCGGGGTTCCAGGTGGGGCCGGACCCGTTCGCGAGGTTCGCGCTGTACCGGTAGGTGATGTAGGCGTCGTCGACGGTCACCGACCAGCACGCCCAGATCCCGGCGGCCAGCGCGGCCAGCGCGGCGACCAGCAGGGTGGTGCGCCCACCGCCGGACGGCCGCGGTCCGGTGCCCCGTGGCTGGTCGGTCACCCGGGGCGCGGTCAGCATGCGCAGGATTCTTGCCTACCGGCCGGACCCGTCGGCAGCGCGGCCCCGGGACGGCGGTCAGGGCACCGGCGGGACGGCCGCCCGGACCAGGACCGTGTACGGCCCGACGTCGCGCCGCTGCCACGCCGGGTCCTCGAACAGCTGCGGGGCGAACGTCGCAGGCGGGGCCCCGGTGTCCGGGTCCGGGAACCGGTCCACCGACGTGGGGAGCTGCAACCCGCCGTCGGGTGCCCGGTCGAACACGAACACCGACGGCGCCCGGAACCGGCTCCCGTCGAGTGCGGCGAGCAGCTGCCCCGGCCCGGCCGCGGTCGCCCAGCGGCGCAGCTCGTCGGTGCGCGCCGGGAAATCGGCCAGCGGGTTGGCGTACTGGGCCACCGAGGTCTGGAAGGCGAAGTACGGGGTGTAGGTGAGGAGCTTCTGGTTGGCACTCGCCACCACGACCTCACGCGGCACCCGCCCGGTCAGCCCGGCGATCGTGCTGCGCAGCTCACCGAGCCAGGCGTCCGCGTCGGCCGGGTCGCGGGTGCCGTCGGGCCGGGTGCCGTCGGGCCGGTGGTCCTGCGCGGTGCCGGCCCAGGAGTAGGTCTGCGGGACGGTCTGGACCTGCGCGAGGACGGTCACCGCCGCCAGCACGGCGAGCACCGCGACGGCAGGACGGGCACGTGAGCCGGCAGCACCGCGGGACGGTAGGGCCGCGTCGGGTGACGCCGTCGCCGGGTGAGCGGGGCCGCGCAGGCGGCGCAGTCCGTCGGCCGCCGCCCACACGGATCCGCAGGCGAGCGCCGCGGTGATGATCGGTTCGATCCGGAACGCCAGCAGCGTCGTCCCGGCGGCCAGCAGCAGCGTCGAGAGCAGGTACCAGGCGTAACCGCAGGCCGCGGTCACGGCGAGCGCCCTGGCCACCGGGGACCGGCCGGCGCGGGCGACGATCCACACCGTGCCCACCAGGCACAGCGCGCCGAGCGCGGTCGGCTCCAGCATCGGCAGCGGCCAGCGCGAACCGGCCTCGGCGAGGAAGTGCTGTCCGGCGCTGTAGGTGGGTTCACCGGCCGAGGCGGCCAGATAGGGCAGCCAGTGCACGAGCGTCAGCGGCAGCGCCGCGGCCACCACCACGCCGACCGTCGCGGCGAGGGGGCCCGGCCGGGTGGCCCGGGTGAGCAGGGCGTCGGCGGCGAGCACGGTCAGCACGAACCCGGCGAACACCAGGATCTGGGTGTGCGTGACCGCGGCGACCCCGAGGACCACGCCCACCAGCAGGGCGGTACGCACCCAGGCGGCACCGGGGCGGCGGCGCACCAGGCGCAGCCCGAGCACCGCCAGCGGCGGCACCAGCGCCGCCGTCAGCCACGAGTACGGGGTGTACGCGGCGAGCGTCGCCAGCCCGGCGAGCGTGGTCGCGACCGCGGCGCCCAGGGCGCGGCGGCGGGTCGTGACCAGCGACCACAGGGCGAAGGCGAGCACCGCGGTGACGGCGAGCGTCGCGATCGAGAACGCCTTGTGGAACACCCACGCCTCGACCCCGAGCAGCGCCGCCGCGCGCCCGCCGAGCCAGAACCAGGCCACCGGGTAGTACGGCGGGAGATCGGCGTAGGCGAAGTCGGCGAGCCGGGCGGAGTCGGCGAACCGGGTCAGGAACTGCACCCGGAACTGCTGGTCGCCGGAGACGCCGAACAGGTAGTGCGGTGTGTTCGCCTGCAGCAGGGCCAGTGGCCAGGCGGGCAGCGCGGCCAACCCGACCCAGCTCAGCCCGACGGTGCAGCGGGTGCTCAGTGCGGCCGCGGCGAGCAGCGCCGCGATCGCGGCGCCACCGGTCGCGGTGATCGCCAGCGCGACGTTCGAGCCGGCCGGGATCGGCAGGGCCTCGACCAGTGCCACGATCCCGGCGGCCACGGCGACCGCGACCAGCGGGCCGAGGAGCAGGTCGGCGAGCGCGGCGAGCCGCCGGTGCCGGCCGGCCCCGGGAGCGGCCGGACCGTCGGGGCCGGCTGCACCGCGGGCGTCGTGCGCCCGCCGGTCCGAGCGGTCCCACGGAACGGCACCCGGCCCCGCACCCCGCCCGACGGTGCCCGCACCACCCCGATCCCGGTCCGGCACGTCGGTCAGGCCGGCTTCTTCACCGCGACGACCAGGAACGCCTTCGAGATCGCCCACAGCGCGGGGAACCGGCGCAGCGCGCGCACCCCGATCGAGTAGAGCGCGGACCCGCCACCCTCGGCGAGGCTGACGTCACCGGGCACGGTGAACCGGGCGTCCAGCTCCGGGCGCTGCGCCAGCAACCTGCGCATCCGCCGGTAGCTCGGGGCGTAGCTGGCGTCGGTGTAGTCACTGCCACGGCCGGAGAACCGCAGGTAGCGGTTCGCCAGCGGCAGCGGCAGCCACGCCAGGAACGGCAGCGAGTAGTGCGCCTCGATCGGCCACCACCGGTTCGGCACCAGGATGTAGGCGACGCCACCGGGCCGCAGACAGGAGGAGATGCGCTCCAACGCGTCCGGCTGGTCGTCGAGGTGCTCCAGGACGTTGTCGAGCACCGCGACGTCGAACGCGCCCGCGTCCGCACCGTGCCCGAACTCGCCGATGCCCTGCACCCGGAAGGTGAAGTTGTCGGCACCACCCTCCTTCGCGAGCGTGTTCGCCTGGGCGGCGAGGGCGCTGTTGGGCTCGATGCCGACGACCTCGCGGCACAGACCGGCCAGCTCCAACGCCGTGTAGCCGTAACCGCAGCCGATGTCGGCCACCCGGCACCGGGCGAACGGCCGGTCCAGGAACGGCTCCGTGGTGAGGGCGATCTGCTTCGCGAAACCGGTGGCGAGCCGGCGACGCTCCACCATGCGCAGGGAGCGCTCGTACTCGGGGAGGCCGGTCTGGGGGTGGGGGTCCACGTCGAGGGAGCTCTTTCGTTCGGCCGGGCGGGGCACCCACCGTACGAGGGTCAGGGCTGCGGCTCGGCGACGCCCCACGGGTCGTCGCAGGCGGTCAGCCGCCACAGCGTGGTGTCGCCCTCGGTGGCGACGAGCTCGAAGCCCTCGACCGGCTCGATGTCGTGCAGGCCCGGGTACCAGGTCGCCCCGCCGTGCCACGGCCAGAACGTGATCGGGCCGCTGAGCAGCCAGCCGACCCCGGTCGCCGCGACGGCCGCGCACACCTCCGGATCGGACGCGGCGTCGCGCAGCCGGGTGGCGATCACCGTCTGCTCCGGGGTCCAGCTGCCGATCAGGTGCGGGAAGAGCACCTCGCGCCCGGTCAGCGGGTAGAGCAGCGAGTTCCCGGTGTAGGGATCGGCGGCCACCACGGCCCCTTCCGGGACGATGGTCCCGGCCCGTTCGAGGAACTCGCGCTGGCCCGGGTCGAGCAGCGTGTCCCCGGGCCGCTGGTACGGGCCGGCCAGCACCGAGGAGTGCGTCGAGACGTACAGCCCACCGGTGCCCAGCAGCACCAGCGCGGTGACACCCGCGGTGAGCAGCGCCGGCGCGCCACGGCGGAGCGGCGCCGGACCGGTGAACCGCTGCAGCACGGCCCACGCCTGCCCGGCGAGAGCGACGACGCCGAGCACCGCCAGCCCGACGCCGGTCACCGGTACCACCGCGGCCAGCCGGAACGAGTCGTTGTACCAGGCACCGGTCAGGCCGGCGGTGAGCGCGTCCTCCCGGGACGCGGCGAGCACGTACAACGCGCCGGCCGCCGCGTGCGCCGCGACCAGCCAGGACGTCGCGAACCGGCGGAGCGCCGCGATCGCCCCGACACCCACCAGCACCCCGAGCACCCACAGGGCGGGCCGGTCGTTCGTCGAGTGCAGCAACACCTGCACGATCGCCTCGGGTGTGCTCGTGAAGGCCGGCCAGTCGAAGGCCCGCACCCCGGCGAGCAGCGGCGACGCCACCATCAGCCAGATCACCAGGGCGATCCCGCCGCCGGTCACGGCCAGCGCGGCCAGCGGTTGGTAGAACCGGCGGGTGAACAGCCGCCGCCGGGTCAGCCGCAACAGCGCCCACACCAGCGGGAACAGCGCGAGCACGGCCAGGCTGAACACCGCGTTCGGGTGTGCGAAGCCGAGCGCCAGTGCGCCGGCGGCGCAGAGCGCGACCGCTCCTCCGCGGCGCAGGACCGGATCCCGGGCCAGGCCCAGCAGCGCCACCACCGCGGCGAGCGCGGCGGGCAGCAGCGCCACGCCGAGCAGGTTCGGCCACAGCACGCCGAACGCCATCAACGCCCACGGGAACGCGGTGAACCCGGTCGCGAGCACCGGTGCGGCGAACGCGGCCCCCGCCGACCGGCCGACGAGGTGGCGGGCGAGCAGCAGTGCCGACAGCGGGAACACCAGCGCGGCCACCGCCCATGCGGTCAGGTTCGCCGCGATCGGCACACCGGAGCCGGAGCTCATCGCCACCAGCGCCACCAGACCGTGCCACGCCGCCGGGTAGAACGCCTCCGCCCGGGTCGGGCTGGTCAGGGTGCCCAGGGTCAGCGACGACGCGTCCCCCGTCGCCAGGACGTGCGCGATCGCCGAGTAGTGGAAGACGGCGTCGTAGGTCGAGGACAGCTGGTCCACCGGGCCGAACCCGAGGACCACCGTCAGCCAGGCGATCGCGGCGGCGACCGCGGTGCCGAGCAGCGCCGCGGTGCCGGCGTGCCTGCCGTCCGGGCCCGCACGCTGCGCGGAGGTGCGCCACACCTGCGGCAGGGCGGTGGTGAGCGGTTCCGGGGTTCGGGCGAACCGGCCGCGGGGAGTCGTCAGCGCCATCAGCGCGGCCCGCGCACGACGGGCCGGCTCCCAGGTCCGCAGCGCCGGTCCCCAGCCGCGGTGCAGCGGGCTCCCGGCCGGGCGCCGGGCGAGGAACCCGCGCAGGACGAGCACCAGGCCGGCCACCAGCAGCGCGGCACCGAGCGGCACCCACGGCCCCCACGGGATCCCGATGACCGTGCCCGGCACCGCGGACGTCGCGATCAGCGCCACCGAGACCAGGGGGGCCGCACCCCACGCGGTGATACCGCGCCACCCCGACGACCGGGTCACCAGCAGGCCCGGGACCAGTACCCAGAACACCACGGCGATCGCGGCGGGCAGGGCGGACAGCCAGGTGGGTGCGGCCATCAGGGGGTCGCTGCTCCTCTCCCGGCGGCGGACGCCGGCGCTCGGGGTGCCCGGCCCGCCGTCGTCCGGTGGGCCGGCCCGGCGCTCCCGGTGCGGAGCGCGACGGGCCCCGGAACCCTATCGGCGCCGATCCCGGCGTGCCGCGGGAACACCCGTCCGGATGATCAAGATCCGACGACCCGGCCCGCGTCGCAGGCGGTGATCCGCCAGAGCGCGTTGTCGCCCTCCTCGGCGAGCAGCTCGAAGCCCTCCGCCTCGTGCAGGCCCTCCAGCCCCGGCCAGTTCGACGCCAGCGGGTCCGGCTCCCAGAACGTCGGCGGCGCGGTGAGCACGTACCCGGCGCCCGTCTCGGCGACGGCGGCGCACACCGCCGGATCGGTCGAGGCCTCCCGCAATCGCTCGGCGATCAGCAGCTGCTCCTCCGACCACACCCCGGTGAGGTGCGGGAACAGCACCTGCCGGTCGGTCAGCGGCCACAGCATGGCGGTGCCGGCCCACGGGTTCTGCACGACCACGGCGTCCGGCGGGAGCAGCTCGCCCGCATAGCGGAGGAACTGGGCCTGGTCCGGGTCGACCAGTACCTCCTCCGGGGTCTGGTAGATCCCGGCGAGCTGGTCGATGTGGGAGCGCTGGTAGAGCCCGCCCGAGGTGGCGACGACGGCGAGCACCCCGATCGCCACCAGCACCGCGGCTCGTGGCCGCGGCAGGCTCTGCACCGACGGGGCGGTCCGGGTGAGCGCGTCCCGTGCGAGGCAGGCGACCCGCCGGGCCAGCGAGCACAGCGCGACCAGGCCGAGCGTGGCCAGCGGAGCCGCCGTCACCGGGATCAGGGCGGCGATCCGGGGCGCGTCGTTGTACCAGACCCCGGTCCACACCGAGGACCACGTGCTCGCCCCGATCACGTAGAGCGTGCACACCAGCACGTGCGAGACCACCAGCCAGGCCGTCCGGGCCCGGCGCAGCGCGACCACCGCACCGGCGAGCGTGAGCAGCGCGATCGACCAGGCCGGGTCGTTGCCGTCCGGACTGTGCAGCAGCGCGTTCCGCACGGCGCCGAGGAAGCCGACCTGCGGCTCCCAGTAGTACCCGCGGATGCCGTCGAGGATCGGCGAGACGAACATGAACCAGGCCAGTCCGGCGCCCACCGCGAGGACCACCGGAACCGCGGCCAGTGTCCGCAGGTTCGTCCACCGGTCGACCTTGTAGGCGCGGCGGACCGCACCCGCCAGGCCCCACAGCACCGCAGGCGTGGCGACGACGACCATGCCGAACAGCGCGTTCGGGTGGGCGAAGCCGAGCGCCGGGACGGCGACGGCGAGCGGGAACCAGCGGGCGACCCGGCCGGGCGGGTACGGGCCGGCGCGGGTGGGACTGACCGGTTCGGGGGCCAGGCCGGGGCGCGCCGCGATCGCGACGGTCGCCAGCGCCGCCGGGACCAGCGCGACGCCCAGCAGGTTCGGCCACAGCGCGCCGTAGGTGACCAGCGTCCAGGGGAACGCGACGAAACCCAGCGCCAGTACCGGTGCGGCGAGCGCGGCACCGGCGGAGCGCCCGACCAGTGTGCGGACCAGCAGCAGCACCGACAGCGGCCAGATCAGCAGCGTGGTGACCAGCGCGACCACGTTCGACGCGACGACGATCTCACCGGGTCCCGGGGTCAGCGGCACCACCAGCGACACGACGTCGTGCCAGGCCGCGGGGTAGAAGCCGGGGGAGTTCACCAGCCCGCCGACGGTCAGCGAGGACGCGTCGGAGGTGTTCAGGATCCGGGCGACGGCGTTGTAGTGGAAGCTCGCGTCGAACGTCTGGGACAGCGCGTCCGGCCGGTCCATCCCGCGGATCGCGGCCCGGAAACCCAGCACCCCGGCGATGAGCATGCCGCCGAACGCGGCGAGCCCGGTCCAGCGCCGGTCCGGCCCGCCGCTGCGCAGGGTCTCCCACGCGGCCGCGACCCGCTCCCGGGTCCGGGCGGGTGAGGGCAGCAGCGGTCGCCGGGCCACCGCCCGCCGCGTCCCGACGACGACGAGCGTGAACAGGGCCGCCGCGGCGACCGGCACCGCCCCGCTCCAGCCGATCCCCAGCAGGCTCGCGGCCACCGCGGAGCCGGCGATCAGGCCGACCGACAGCAGCGGTGCCGCGCCCCACGCGGCGATTCCGCGCAGCCCGGCCGCCACGCCGACGGCGAGCCCGGGGAGGGTCACCCAGGCGGCGGCGAGCACGACGAGGGGAACGGCGGACAACCAGCTCACAGCGGGCCGACTCCTCCTCGTCCTCCGGTGTCACGAGGGGCCGATGCACAGCGGGAATGCCGGTTACGTCCGCTTCTGCGGCCCGTCTGAGAGGGTACCGAAGCCACTCGGTGCCCTCGATCACGGCTGCCCTACCCTCGTCGGTCGTGAGCTTCAGTCGCGATCTCGCCGGACATGACCTCGCCCGTTACGACCTGATCGTCGTCGGGTCCGGGTTCTTCGGACTGACCGTGGCCGAGCGGGTGGCCCACGGTCTCGGGAAGCGCGTGCTGGTGCTGGAGCGCCGCAACCACATCGGCGGCAACGCCTACTCCGAGCCGGAGCCGGAGACCGGGATCGAGATCCACCGCTACGGGGCGCACCTGTTCCACACGTCCAACGAGCGGGTGTGGGAGTACGTGAACCGGTTCACGTCCTTCACGAACTACCAGCACCGGGTGTTCGCCCGGGTCGGCGAGCAGGTGTACGCCTTCCCGATGAACCTCGCGCTGATCAACCAGTTCTTCGGGCGGGCGCACAGCCCGGACCAGGCGCGGGAGCTGATCGCCGAGCAGTCCTCCGAGGTGGAGACGGGGGCGGCGACGAACCTGGAGGAGAAGGCGATCTCGCTGGTCGGCCGACCGCTCTACGAGGCGTTCGTCAAGGGCTACACGACCAAGCAGTGGCAGACCGACCCGAAGGACCTGGACGCGTCGATCATCACCCGGTTGCCGGTCCGCTACACCTACGACAACCGCTACTTCAACGACACCCACGAGGGACTGCCGGTCGACGGCTACACCGCGTGGCTGGAGCGGATGGCCGACCACGAGAACATCGACGTCGTGCTGGAGACCGACTTCTTCGAGGTCCGTGACCGGCTCCCGGCCGACGTGCCGATCGTCTACACCGGCCCGCTGGACCGCTACTTCGACCACGCCGAGGGCGAGCTCGGCTGGCGCACTCTCGACTTCGAGATGTCGGTCGAGCCGACCGGCGACTTCCAGGGCACCTCGGTGATCAACTACAACGACGCCGACGTCCCCTACACCCGCATCCTCGAGTTCCGCCACATGCACCCGGAGCGGGACTACCCGAAGGACAAGACGGTCATCGTGCGCGAGTACTCGCGCGCCGCCGAGGCGGGTGACGAGCCGTACTACCCGGTCAACACCCCGGACAACCGGGCGAAGCTGGAACGCTACCGGGAGCTCGCCCGCAAGGAGACCGCCAACCGGAAGGTGCTGTTCGGCGGGCGCCTGGGGACCTACAAGTACCTCGACATGCACATGGCCATCGGGTCGGCCCTGACGATGTACGAGAACCGTCTGGTCCCGCACCTCACCGAGGGCAGGCCGCTGTCCGGGACCGACGCCGAGGACTGACCGGGCGCCGGGCGCGGGTCACCGGGCGGGTGGTGGGGCCGTGGGAGCCCAGCCCAGCTCCACGGACACCGCGCGGGCCGCGGCGGCCGTCGTCCGGCCGAGTTCGGCGAGCCGGTCGCCGATCCGCTCGCTCGGTCCGATCACGTTGATCGCCGCGACCACCCGGCCGCGGAAGTCCCGGACCGGTGCGGACACCCCGGACACACCGGGCTCGAACTCCTCGCGTACCTCGGCCCAGCCGCGATCGGCGGCCAGCCGGATCGCCTGCCAGAGTTGCGGCACGGTCCGTGCGGTCGCCCCCGGGTGGTCGGGCACCAGGTCGTCGACCGCGCCGAACCGCACGTACAGCTCGTCCGGCGTGGCGTCGGCGAGCAGCACCCGGCCGGCCGACGTGCACGCCAGCGGGGCCCGGCGCCCCTCCCAGCCCGGGGTGCGGAACGAGTGCCCGGACACCGTGCGGACGGTCAGCAGCGCGTCGTCGTGCAGGACGCACAGGTGCACGGTCTGCTCGGTCGCGACCGCGAGCCGGCGCAGCACCGGCTCCGCGACGCCGGTGAGCCCGCCGTCGGTACCCCGTGCGACCAGTGAGAACAACCGCCGGCCGAGCCGGTAGACGAGGCTGTCGGCGTCCCGCTCGACCAGACCGGCGTCGGCGAGCGCCCGCAGCGCCCGTGACACCTGGCTCTTCTCCCGCCCGGTCAGCCGCGCCACCTGGGCGACGCCCAGGCCACCGGTGCGGTGCGCCTGCGGCGAGGCCAGCGCCTCCAGCAGGTCGATGTCCCGGGCCAGCCCGTGCCCGGTGTGCGGCGCCCGCGTCACCCCTCCGACAGTAGCCGGACGTGCGGGGTTGCCGGGAGCGCAACGACTGTTGCGATGCCCGCCGCCGGGTGGTCGGACGTCCGACGGACCCCTAGCGTCGGCGCCGACCGGCCCGGGGCGCGGGCCCCCCGATCGCGCCCCGGGCCGGCATCCGCCGCCGTCGCCGACCGGGAACCCATGAAGATCACCGACATCACCCTGGACCACCTCCGGCTGCCGCTGGAGCCGCCGCTGCACGCCGCCTGGGACCCGGTCCCGCGCCGGGTCTTCGACGCCACGATCGTGCGGGTGCACACCGACGACGGCATCGTCGGCGTCGGATCCGGCGACACGATGGACGGCTTCGACGCCTTCCGGGACCTGTTCGTCGGCACCGATCCGCTGGCGATCGCCCGGCACGTCCGCGCCATCGAGACCTGCACCTTCCACGGCGGCAACTACTGGCCGCTGGAGGCGGCCCTCTGGGACGTCGTCGGGAAGGCCGCCGGGCTCCCGGTGGCGACGCTGTTCGGCGGCACCCACGACCGGGTGCCCGCCTACGCCTCGTTCTGCGTGCCGCGACCGGCCTCGGAGCGGGTCGAGGTCGCCCACCGGGTCGCGGAGGAGGGCTTCCGTGCGGTCAAGATCCGGATCGACCGGGACCGGGTCGACGAGGGCGTCGCGACCGTCGCCGCGGTCCGGGCCGCGCTCGGCGACGATTTTACGATCATGGTCGACCTCAACCAGTCCTGGCGGATGGCGGGGGACACCGCCCCCGCGACCGACCTGGCAGGCACCCGCAGGCTGGTGCGCAGGCTCGCCGATCTCGACGTCTTCTGGGTGGAGGAGCCGCTGCCCTACGCCGACGCCGACGGGTTCCGCACGCTGCGCGCCGAGAACCCCGGGCTGCGGATCGCCGCCGGGGAGATGGCGCACTCGGTGCCGCAGATCCTGGACTGGATCCACCACGACGTCCTCGACGTCTACCAGATGGACGTCGTCCTCTCGGTCGGGATGAGCCGGGCCCGCACCCTCGCCGAGCTGGCGATGCTGCGGCACCGCGGCTTCACCCCGCACAGCTGGACGAACGGCATCGGGGTGCTGGCGAACCTGCACGTCGCCGCCGGTGTCGGTGGTGGGCCGTGGTTCGAGTTCCCGTACGACCCGCCGGACTGGACGCCGGCCCGTCGCGACTTCCCACTGGCCGGCGGCCCGGTCGTCGGTGGTGACGGCACGATCGCCGTGCCGTCGGCCCCCGGGTTGGGTGTCGAGCTCGACGAGGACGCGGTGGCGCGGTGGCGGATCGGATGAGCACGCGACCCGGTTTCTCGATCGCGCCGTCCTGCGCGCTGGAGTTCGGTCCCGGATCGGTGTCCCGGCTGCCCGCGCTGGTCGACGGGCTGGGCGCGGAGTCCGCGTTCGTCGTCACCGACGCGGGGCTGCGCGGCACCGGCATCGTCGACCGGGTGCTCGGCGGGCTGACCGCCGGCGGCCTGCGCACCGCGGTGTTCGACGGCATCGGGCCGAACCCGTCCACGACGGCCGTCGAGGCCGGCGCCGCCGCGCTGCGCGAGTTCGGGCCGTGCGTCGTGATCGGGCTCGGCGGCGGCTCGGTGCTCGACGCGGCCAAGGGCATCGCGCTGCTCGCCACGCACCCGGCCGCGCGCGCCACCGACCCGCTCTGGGACTCGGCCGTCGACGGGCTGCCGCTGGTCGCCGTCCCGACCACCGCGGGGACCGGTGCCGAGACCAACGGGTTCGGCGTCGTCGAGGACACCTGCGCCCGGCGCAAGATCTACCTCGGCCACCCGTCGGTCCGGCCGCGGGTCGCGGTGCTCGACCCGGAGCTGACGCTGGGGCTGCCCGCGGCGATCACCGCGGCCACCGGGTTCGACGCGCTCGTGCACGGCGTCGAGTCGCTCGCCTCGCGTGGGGCGAACCCGGTGTCCGACGCCGCCGCGGCGCAGGCCGTGGCGCTGGTCGGGCGGTGGCTGCCGGTCGCCGTGGAGGACGGCGGCGACCTGGAGGCCCGGTCCCAGCTGCTGCTCGGCGCGCACCTGGCCGGTCAGGCACTGACGGTGTCCGGGCTGGGACTGGTGCACGGCATCGCGCACGCCGTCACCGCGCACCTCGGCACCCCGCACGGGGTGGCGCTGGCCGCGGTGAGCGAGCAGGTCATGCGCTACAGCGCCGACGTGGCAGCGGGACCGTACGAGCGGGTGCGGCTGGCCCTGGGTGGTGGTGCGGGGCCCGCGGACCCCGGTCGCCCGGGCACAGGGCCCGGGCGACCGGGTGGTTCGGGCCCCGGGCCCACCGGGTCCGCCCGGCCCGGCGACCCGGCAGCGGCTCCGGCTGGGGATCAGGCCCCGGCTCTGCCACCGGCTCTACCCCCGGCCCCGGCTCCGCCACCGGCTCCGGCTCTGCCACCGGCTCCGGCTCCGGCTCCGGAGACGGCTGCGGTTGCGGTTGCGGCGCCGGCTTCGGCGATCGACAGCGTCACCGCGCTGGCCTGCGGCATCGGCCTCCGCCGCCCGCTGCGCGAGCTGGGTGCCACCCGTGACCTGCTTCCCGTACTGGCTGCCGCCGCGGTGGCCGACCCGGTCACCGCCAACGCCCCCCGCCGCCCGACCGAGGCCGACGTCCGCGACATCCTCGCCGCAGCCTGGTGAGCGGACCGGCGCACCCGCGCCGACCCTCCGGCAACGGGCTGGCCCCGGCACCCACGGGGCCTGCCCGTCGCGGCGTCCCGCGTGCCGTGCGAACCGACGGTCCACGGCAGGTCACCTGATCACGGTCGAGCGACCCGCGACGGGCGTCGTGCTGCTCGGCAGCGGGGCTCGGACCCTCGTCCCCTTCCACGAGGGCCGCCCGAGCTACAGCCACCTCGCGACCGCGCCGACGAACCGCTCCAGGTCCGACGGGTCCGCGAGCCTCGCCAGCACGATCCGGTCGTCGACGTCCACATAGTCGTGTACGAGCACGTTCCGGAAGCCGACGGCCCGGCCCACCGCGTCGGCCAGGTCCATCGGAAGGACCCCGTGCCGGCCGAGGAGCCGGACCGCGTCCGCGTTGGTGGCCGGTGGACCCCAGCCCTGCGCGGAACACACGTGCTGGGCGACGTCCACACATCCCTCGATGGCGGTCACGAACAGGTATTTGATCCCGCGCATCCACAGCGGATCGGCGCGCCGCTGCGGGCTCGCACCGGACTCGGCCCGGAGCACGGACAGGTCGTCGCTGATCGACCGCAGGAGCCGGGCGACCCGGACCTCATCGACCATCCCGGCTCCTCATCGCGTCCAGGAACTCCCGGTGCGCGCGGGTGATCCGGGGCAGCTCGTCGGAGTAGATCTTGCGGGTGGTCGCGACCCACCGCACCCGGGCCGGTGGGTCGTCGTCGAACAGCAGTCGGCCGTGCAGGGCGACCCGCCCGGCGAGTTCCAGCGGGGCGTCGTTCAGCACCAGGAGGTCGACCCCGGCGGGCAGGTCCACCTCGAACGGCGCCGGCGGGTCCGCGGCCCACCACGCCGCCACGTCCAGATCGGAGCCGGGCCGCGGGGACCCGCCGGGCGCCCGGCTGCCGTGCACCAGCGCGAACCGCGCACCGGCCGACCGCAACGCCGCGACGGCGGCATCCCGGGTCTCCTGCTCGGTGCCGGACACGAGGCCAGTCTTCACCATGCCGGGGATCGTCCGCAGCACGTCGATCGTGGGGGCCCGGACCCGGCTCCCCGGCCGACCCGGCGAAACGGACGTACCACCGCCGGTTGCGCGGCGCGCCCGCCCGCCTCCCGGCACGCCCGCGACCCGCGGCTACGCTCGGGCGACCCCGCCGGGCCGAGCGACGCGGCCGCCCGCGGGAACGACCGGAACCAGCCGACCCCGAGGCAGTTTCTGCGATGACCACCGCCCCCACGGATCGACGAGGCCCACAGGTGTCCGAGACCGCGCAGTCCCCGACGACCGGCGAGACGCTGCTGCAGCGGGTGATCATGCCCCGCCCGGCGGACCCGCTCGCGGTGCGCGCGCTGTACCTCGACGAACGCCCCGGCACGACGCTGGCCCCGGTCGAACCGCTGCGGGGCGAGAAGGACCGCCCCCTGTCGCTGACCGTCTCCACCGTCGCCGGGCGTCGTACCCGGGTGCACGGCCGCACCGGCGCGACCGTCCCGGCGGGCACCGAGGTGTCCTTCGGCTCCTACTTCAACGCCTTCGCCGCCGGGTACTGGCGGGCCTGGTCCACGCTGACCACGATCCAGCTACGCCTGGACCTGGAGGGCGCCGGCCGGGTCGACGTGTACCGCACCAAGGCCGACGGCTCACAGATCTTCGTCACCGGTGAGCTCGTGCAGGGTCGCAGGCAGGTGAACCTGGAGCTGGACCTGCGGCCGTTCGAGGACGGCGGCTGGTACTGGTTCGACCTGTCGGCCGATCAGAACGACACCGACGGCCGGCTGACCCTGCACGGCGGTGGCTGGCACGCCCCGCACGACGCGCCCGGCCGGGCCGCCGTCGTCGTCGGGATGCCGACCTTCAACCGGCCCGCGGACTGCGTCGCCACCCTGACCGCGCTCGGATCGGACCCGCAGGTGCTCGACACTGTCACCGCGGTGATCCTGCCCGACCAGGGCACCCGCAAGGTCCGCGACGAGGTCGGCTACGAGCAGGCCGCCGCGCTGCTCGGGGACCGCCTGCGGATCATCGACCAGCCCAACCTCGGCGGCTCCGGCGGGTACGCCCGGATCATGTACGAGGTGCTGCACGGCACCGGACCGCACGCCGGTGGCATCGACTGCGAGCAGATCCTCTACATGGACGACGACATCCTGCTGGAGCCCGACTCGGTGCTCCGCGCGGTCGCGTTCTCCCGGTTCGCCCGCTCACCGATGCTCGTCGGCGGGCAGATGCTGTCCCTGCAGGCGCGGTCGCAGCTGTCCACGATGGGCGAGGTCGTCGACCGCAACCAGTTCATGTGGCGGCCCGCGCCGCGGACCGAGTCGCACCACGACCTGGCCGAGCGGACCCTGCGCCGGTCGCCGTGGCTGCACCGCCGGGTCGACGTCGACTACAACGCCTGGTGGATGTGCCTGATCCCGCGCCGGGTCGCCGAGGAGCTGGGCCTGCCGCTGCCGTTGTTCATCAAGTGGGACGACGCCGAGTACGGCCTGCGGGCCCGGGCCGCCGGCTACCGGACGGCGACCGTCCCCGGCATCGCGATCTGGCACATGTCGTTCATCGAGAAGGACGACTCGTCGGACTGGCAGGCGTACTTCCACTACCGCAACCGGCTGGTCGCCGCCGCGCTGCGCGGCCCGGACGACCCCCGTGCGCTGCTACGGGAGACGTTCAAGCGCACCCTGCGGCACCTGATGCTGATGGAGTACTCGGCGGTGGCGCTGCAGCTCAAGGCGTACACCGACTTCCTGGCCGGGCCCGAGGCGCTGTTCCCGAAGCTCCCGGTCGTGCTCGACGAGATCCGCGAGCTGCGGGCCCGCTACGACGACGGCCGCCCGCTCGACTCCGCCACCGAGGTCCCGCTCGCCGAACTCGACGCGCTCGGCGCCCAGCTGTTCCCGGAGCCGCCGGGCGGCCGGGCGAAGGCCGCCCTCGGCCTGGCCCGAGGTGTGTTGCGCAACCTGCGCACCCCGGACCCGGCGCTGCGCGAACGCCCGCAGCGCAACGTCCCGTGGGCGAACGCCCAGTGGTTCGTCCTGGCCGGACTGGACTCGGCGACGGTGTCCACACCGGACGGGCGCGGCGTGACCTTCCGGCGTCGTGACCCGCTGCTGTTCAAGCAGATGGTCGCCGAGTCGCTGCGACTGCACCGCGCGGTCGCGGCCGACTGGGCGGTTCTGCGCGGGCGCTACCGGGCCGCGGAGCCGACGCTGACCGGCCGGGACGGCTGGAAGCGCATCTTCGAGTGAGCTCGGCCGACCGCTCGCGGCGCGGCCTGGTCCTTCTCCTGCTCGGCGGGTTGACCTGCCTGCTCGGGCTGGCCGCGGCGCTCGCCCCGGTCGACGCCGACGACCCGGTGGTCAGCTGGCCCCGGGCCGGCGAACCGCCGACGTCGACCGTGCTCCCGCTCTCGCCGTACCGCCCGCTGCAGCTCACCGCCACGATCCCGTGCGCGGCCACCGGGGCGACCCCCGACGGGGACGTGCTCCGGACGATGCCCGCCGCCGTCGAGGACCCGGTTCTCGCGCCCGGGCTGTCGGCGACCGTCACCGGCGGGACCCTGACGATCCGCTCCGGTGACGAGGTGCTGCACACCGGCCCGGCCGGCGGGGACTGCACCTGGACGGTGACCGCGGACGCCGGGGGCACCGTGCTGGAGCGCGACGGGGAGACCGTCGCCGACCGGCCGGACCTCGCCCCGCCGCAGGTCGCGGAGCTGTCCACGACCGTCACCGGCCCGGCGGCCGACGGGCTCGGGGTGCAGCTGCACACCGACGCACGCTACGAGTCGTCGCCGGCCCCGCTGAAGGTCGGCCTGCTCGTCGCGCACCTGGTCGCGCTGGCCGCGACCCTGGCGGTCGCCGTCCGCAGCTGGACCGGGACCCGGCGGATCCTCGCGGTCCGCCCGCGCCCCGGCATCGCCGACGCCGTCGTGGTCGTCGTGACCCTGGCCTGGGCGGTGCTCGGCCCGGTCAACATCGACGACTCCTGGTACGCGCTGATGGCCCGCCAGGGCGCGGAGACCGGAGCCATCGGCAACGCGATCTACCAGTTCAACGTCACCGAGGCGCCGTTCACCACCGGCCAGTACCTGATGCAGTTCTGGGGGAGCCTCGCCGGCTGGGGCCTGCTGCCGATGCGGGCGGTCCCGGTGCTGCTCGGGCTGGGCACCTGGGTCCTGCTGCGGCTGACGATGGTGGCGCTCGCCGACCGGGTCGGTGCGCGGCCCGGGGTGGTCGCCGCCCTCGCCGTCGCCCACCTGGCCTGGTTCCTGCCCTACGGGATCACGCTGCGTCCGGAGCCGGTCGGGACGCTCGCCGCGGCCGGGGTCCTGTTCGGGGTCGCCGCCGCGTTGCGCACCGGCGCGGTCGGGCTGCTCGCCCCCGCGACCGCGGTCGCCGTGCTCGGGGTGACCGCCGCGCCCGCCGCGCTGGTGGCCGCGGCACCGCTGCTGCTCGCGCTGCCGCTGGTGTGGTGGCACCTCGTGCACGCCGGGTGGGCCACCCGGCTCGCGACGGTCGCCGTCGCGTTCGCCGCGGCCAGCGTCGTCGTCCCGCTCGGGCTGGCCGACGCCACCCTCGCCGACGTGCGCGAGTCGATCGCCGTGCACCGCTGGTACTACCTGCAGTACCCGTGGTGGCAGGAGATCGTGCACTACGCGAACCTGCTCGGCCCGGACGACCAGGGCACCTGGGGCCGGCGGCTGCCGGTGCTGCTGACGCTCGCCGTCGTCGCGCTGGGGGCGACCCGGCTGGTCACCCGGCGCGGCACCGGCGGCCCGCTCGGGCGCGCGTTCGGGTTCGCGCTCGCGGCGACCGCGCTCGGCCTGGTCGCCGTCGCACTGAGCCCGACCAAGTGGGTCAACCACTTCGGCGCCGTGGCCGCCCCCGCCACCCTGCTGCTCGCGATCGCGCTGGCCCGCGGCCCCCTGCCGCGGCGGGCGCCGGGCCGGCTGGTCGCGATCGGAACGGCGGCGCTCGGCCTGGTCGCCGCCGTCATCTACGCCGGTCCGAACCTCTGGCGGCCGTTCGGGGACTGGGGGCAGCCCTTCGGCAACCACTCGGTCGTCGACGCGCCGATCCACCAGCAGGTCCTCGCGCCGCACCTCGGCCCGTTGTACCTGCGCAGCCCGCTGCTGTGGTTGCTGGTCGCGGTGGCCGCGCTGTGGTGGGCGCACCGGCGCAGGCGCGCCGGACGGGCGTCCGGGCCCGGGCCGGACGGCATGGTGCTGCGCACCGCCGCCGCCGGTGGGGTGGCGCTGATGCTGCTCGTGTTCACGCTCGCACCGGTGCAGCAGGCGCCCGGAGCGTCGGTGGCGTCGATGAACCTGGCGTCGCTGGGAGGCGAGCCGTGCGGTCTGGCCGACGCCGTCGCCGTGCTGACGCCCGACGACGGACCCCCGCTGCAGGCCGACGGCCCGGCCGAACGGTTCGGCGCGATGATCGAGGGCGTGCCACCGGGCCGCCCGGCCCCGCCCGGCCCGGTCTGGTTCGCCGAGGACGCCGGTGAGCTGCGCACCGGCTGGTTCGAGGTCCCGCCGGGTGCGTCGCACCTGCTCGTCCCGGTGACCGGGGAGGGGGCGTCGGTGACCGTCGAGCTCGCCGCCGGCCCCACCGGCTCCGGCGGTTCCGACAGCGCCGAGGGCCCCGCTGGGCTCGAAGGTCCCGACAGTTCCGCCGGCCTCGCCGGCTCCGGGAATCCCGCCGGCCCCGCCGGCCCCGCGGGCTCCGGGAATCCCGCCGGTGCCGTCACCACGGTCACGCCGGAGCTGCCCGGTTCGGAGCAGGAGGACTGGTACGACGTGCAGGTCGACCTCACCGAGGAGGCCGTACCGGTGACCCGGGCCCGGCTGGTCGTGCAGAGCCCGTCGGGGACCCTGTCCGGCGTCGGCACCCCGGTGCCCGCCCGCGAGCGCCCGGCGTCCGAGGTCGTCCGCGGCGAACCGGTCTTCGCCGACCAGGTCTCGGCGCTGCTGTGGCCCTGCCAGGACCAGATCGTCGTGCGGCACGGGATCGCACAGACCCCGCAGTGGCGGCTGCGGGTCGGCGACGGCCTGGAGGGCGCGACCGAGGACAACGCGTTCTTCGTGCCCAACGGCGGCGTGCTCGCCGGGATCGGGCGGACCGCGACCTTCGACGAGCTGCCCTCCCGGCTGGATCCGCCGCCCGGCCGGGCCGCGTTCGACTGGGGGCACGTCGAGCGGGTGGTGTACGACCACCCGACCGGTGGCTACGACCTGACCGTCGGGACCGAACGGCGGTGGGGCTGGGAGCGCCTGCCGAGCCTGGCGAACAAGGAGTACACCGGCCGGGACTTCCTCGGCTGACGGTCCGCGGCCATGATCACTGTGGTGGTGCGTACGGCCGCGCGGATCGCGGCCCTACGCACCACCACGGTGATCAACGCGACCCTCAGGCCTCGCCGTACAGCCGTGCCCACGTCTCCCGGGCGGTGAGCCGCGGCTCGGCGGCCTTCCAGGCACGGGCCGCGTCCGGGCCCTCGGTGTAGAGCCGCCGCACGGTCCGCACACCCCGGGTGGCCAGCTCGCGGAGCCGCTCGCGGTCGCGGGTCCGGATCCGTACGCCGGTCTCGGCCATGTCGGTCACGATCGCCCGCTCGAACAACGCCACGTGCCACCAGTGAGCCTCACCGGCCGGCACCATCCCGCTCCGGAACGGCACCCGCCCGGACGCCTGCAGCACGGCCCGCTTGAGCCAGGTCATGATCATCTTCGACGGCTTCCCACCGGCCAGGTGCACCACGGCCTCGCGCGGGTCCAACCCGGCCTCGGCGATCGGCACGGCCGTCGTCTCGGGGTAGGCGGCGCGGATCCGGCGGATCGTGGCGGCGGCGGCCACGGAACCGTCGTCGAGGATCTGCGGGCCCTCCAGGAAGTCGTCCACCGCGGTCAGCAGGGTCGCCGCCAGCCCGTACTGCATCGCCACCAGGTACTGGGCGAGCAGCTCGACCACGGTCGCGGCGACCGTGCGCCGGTCGAAGCCGGTGCGCAGGGCCGCGGTGATCAGGCCGTTGCGCTGGTTGAAGTAGCGGTGCCACTCGTCCCAGTCCTTCCAGCCGAAGTCGGCGTGCCACACGCCGGCGCCGGGCAGGGAGACCGTGGGGAAGCCGTGCTCGCGGGCGCGGTAGCCGAACTCGACGTCGTCCCACTGGAAGAACAGCGGCAGCGGGTAGCCGATGGCGCGGACCACCGGCGCCGGGATCAGGCAGGACCACCAGCCGCTGTACTCGGTGTCGACCCGGCGTTCCTGCACGACCGGGAGCAACCGCTCGTCGCGGCCGAGCAGGAAACCCTCCTCCAGCGCGCCGGGCACCGGCCTGCCGACGCGGAGCTTCTCCGGCTCGGCGTACTCGGCGGTGATGTGCACGTGCGCCGGGTGCAGCAGGTTCAGCATCTGCCCGCCGACGATCGTGGGTGTGCTGGTGCAGGCGGCGAACCCGGTCAGCCGCACCACGATCTCGGGATCGAGCAGCACGTCGTCGTCCATCAGGAGGACGTCGTGGTCGTCGGCCGGGTCCCCGGCGGTCGCCTCGTACAGGCCGCGGCTGAACCCGCCGGCACCGCCCAGGTTCGGCTGGCGCTGGTACACGAGGCGTTCGCCGAACGCCGCGGTGACCCCGGCGAAACCGTCCCGCGACTCCAGCGGGTCGCTGCCCTGGTCGACCACCCGGACCAGCGCGACCCTGGCCAGCGCGACCGGGTCGTCGAGCAGTGCCTGCAGGGTGTCGAGACAGTCCTCGACCCGGTTGTAGGTGCAGATCGTGATCGAGGTCGGGCGGGGTGGGCGGGGCACCTGCACGGTCCACTCCACACCGGACACGGTCAGCTCACCGGTGTCGGTGCCGAACTCGAGCCAGAGCCCACCGCCGTCGACGAACCGGTCGATCGCACCGGTCAGCTCGACCTGCCGGGGGCCGTCGACGTCGGCGTAGGCGACGGCCCGGCCGACCTTGTTGGTGTCCGAGGCCATCAGCCACACCCGGCCGCGGCCCGCCGCGCGCAGCGACACCTGCACCTGCGGGACCGCCGTCCAGCGCTGCCAGTAGGTGGCGTGCAGCCTGCCCCAGTAGGTGTTGGTGGTGACGAGGGTGGCCGGCGCCAGCTCGATCCGGTCCCGCTCGCGGCGGGCCGCCCCGCGCAGCACCTCCGCGTACAGGTCCTCCGGTACCAGCGGGGTCGGGCCGGTGAACGGGCCTCGTTGCACCACGAGCCTGCCGGGCCGCGGATCACCCCCCTGCGATACGGCGGGAGCGGGGTCTCCGTCGCGGGTGGGACGCGCGGTGTCCAGCATGTCTCGGGAGCGCCTCTCGGGTCAGGTGGGCCGGGTGAAGAGTCTGCCGTCCGCTCAGCCGGGCAGCGGCGGCGGGTCGCCCGGTGCGGCGCCGATCCCGCCCACCTGCTCCCACCCCCACATGGTGCGCTCGCCGCGCTCCACCGGCGCGGGGACCGACCGTGGTGCGTACGGCTCGTAGACCCGGAACTGGCCCCAGTCGAAGTCCCACGCGCCCGGCAGGTACGTCGGAAGCACCCGCTCGGCCCCGACCAACGACGTCCAGCCACGCGGCCCGCCGCCGGACGCGGCACCCCACTCGTCACCCACCGACCGCTGTTGGGTGTCGGCGAGCAGCCGGTACGCGGGCACGTCGGCGATCCCGCCGTTCACCTCGAACCGGCGCAGGCACGGGTGCACGAACGCGGTCGGCCAGTCCAGGTAGCCGGGCCGGCCGGCGACGACCTCGGTCAGCGGCGTCAGTTGCGGGACCCGCGGCTGGGCGACCGCCAGCCAGGCGCTCGGCCCGAGCCCCCGGTCCGATGCGACGACACGGACCCGGTCGGCCTCGGCGGCGCCGGTGCCGGACAGGTCGAGCCGGATGTCGCGCCAGGCGGTGCCACCGGCCGCGGTGCCCGCGTTGTCGGCGACCGAGGTGACGGTGCCCGCGTTGCCCGACGGCGTGATCGTCTCCAGCGGACGGTCACCGGCGGCGAACTCGAGGGTCAGCGAGTTGGCGCCGCCGACTGTCCCGGCGACCCCGAGCACCAGGGGGGCGTCCCCCCGGCGGGCGGCGGCGGGCAGCGCGTACCAACCCGAGCGGTAGTCACCGGTGTGTGCGGGATCCGGGGACCAGCTGCCGATGACCGGACCACCCTGCGGGCCGGCTCCGGTGATCCCGGGCCGGGCCTGACCGGTGCCGTCGCCGTCGCGCAGCGATCCCGGCCCGGTGGGCGGAAGACCGTCGCGGACGAAGCCCTGCTCCAGCGGCGGTTCGTCGAGCGGGCCGGGCGGTGCGGGCGGGAGCACACCGGCGGCCGGGTCGGTCTCGACGAGCAGGCGCCCGGCGAGGCCGCACTGCGAGCCCGTCGGGTCGGAGATGATGTCGGCGCCCAGCGAGTACGAACCGGCCTGCTTGTCCATGCCCTTCGCGAGCGACGCCACCTGGAACAGCACCATGAACGCGCAGATCAGGGCGACCGGAGCCGAGCCGAGCCGTACGGCGCGGGCCTGCCCGCCACGCCGCCGCTTCCGGCGTCCACCGGCCTGCGGCGGCGGCACCGGGCGTGGCACCCCGGGCGTACGCAGGTGCTCGATCATGCCGACGATCAGCGAGATCCCGGCCAGCACCAGCAACAGGCCGGTCGCCGAGTACCCCGACACCGACGGTGGCTTGTCGAACCACGGCACGCCCCAGTTCGAGACGTACCACCAGGTGTTGGGGCCGGTGAAGGCGAGCGCGGTGACCGCGAGGACGGCGGCGAGGAACAGCGCCTGGTTGCGGCGCGACCGCAGCACACCGGTGCTGCTGGCCAGCGCCGCCAGGGCCGCGACCCCGGCGGCGAGCGCGGCGAACGCGCCGAAGTGGTGGGTCCACTTGGTCGGGGTCAGCGCCAGCACCGCGAACGAGAGCACCGTGCTGCCCAGCAGCCGCCGGGAGAACCCGAGCGCGGCCCCCGGGATCCGGCCGCGGCGCAACAGCACCGCACCGGCGACCGCGGTGCACAGCCAGAGCAGCAGGACCGGGAAGCGACGCTGCAGCGATCCGTCCCGGCTCTCGGTGAACAGCAGCTCGTAGCGCGACAGCTCCTCGTACCAGGACAGGTTCGGGCCGAGCTCGGTACGGACCCGGGTGGCCTCGGCGATCGTCGCCCAGGTCTGGTCGCCGAACACGGCCAGCAGCACGATCAGGCCGGCCGCCAGCAGCGGAGCCAGCGTGGGCACCCACCCGGTGGTCGCGGCGCGTTCGGTGAGCAGCCGCAGCAGCGGCCGTGCACCGGCGAGGAACGGTGCCAGCGCGATCAGGCCGGTCGGGGTCGCGGCGACCGCGAACGCCGCCGCGACCAGCGCCCCCGCGACCGGCAGCAACCGCCGGGTGGCCAGCGCCCGCTCCAGCATCACGAACGACACCAGCGACGCGATCACCACGACGCTCTCCGGGCGGAGGCCGTTGTCGAACGGCAGCCAGAAGCACAGGAACACCCCGGCGGCCGCCCAGCCGGCGGACCGGCTGCGGCGGACCCGGGTGCCGAGCCGGGGGAGCAGCGCCCGGCTGATCAGGAACCAGGACGCGATGCCCATCGCGAGCGCGGGCAGCCGCAGCCACAGCACCGCCTCGGAGACGCCGCTCCAGAGCGAGTACAGCTGGTAGAACCAGCCGAACGGCGCCTCGGGCGAGTTGAACCAGCGGTAGTAGTTGCCGATGTAGCCTGCCGCGTCGTTGCCTCGGGAGATGGCGAGGATGTACCCGTCGTCCGAGGTCATCGAGCCGATCACGGCCCACACCACGAGCACCCCGACGACGACGGCGTCGCGGACCGAGTCCCGCCCGCGCAGCGCCCCGGCGAGCCTGCGGCCGTGCACGATCCGGCGGCCGTCCCGGTCGTCGATCCGGTGCAGGAACCACAGGCACCCGGCCAGCGCGAGCGCCGCGAGCACCCCGGCTCCGGTCTTCAGCCAGGTCGCGGTGATGTCGTAGCGGTTGTCGGCGTCGAACGTCACCGACGTGCCGGCCATCGGGTCCAGCGCGCCGTCCAGATCGGAGTGGATCCCGACCACCTGGGGACGTACGTCGCCCTCGGCATCGATCACGGTCCCGGTGCCGGTCCCGGGGTCGATCGGGCCGGCACCGCCGAGCGTCGCGGTCGTCGCGGCGTCGGTCGAGGTCAGCTCGAACGCACAACCGGGGCCGGGCGCCGGGAGCGGCTCGGTGACGGTCCGCTCGCCGCGGTTGTCGACGGTGAGGACGCCGTCGGCGACGCCGATCCGAAGGCCGACGGCCGTGCCGTGCGGGGCCTGCGGCGGGACCGTCGCGAGCACCGTCGCGGGCCCGGGCGTGCGCTCGTCGAGGTTGCGGATCGCGTCACAGGTGACGACGACGCGCAGCGACTCCGGCCGGTACGCGACCAGCGGCGCGTCGATCGCCGCGGTCCCGGTCTGCGCCGTCGGCCAGGTCACGGTCGCGGTGCTCTGCACGACCGGCAGGAACGGGACGAGCAGCGCGAACACCGCGGAGAGCAACCCCAGCGCGGCGGCGAGGAGCCGGTCGGTGCCACGGGATCGGCGATCACCGGGCCGGGGCCCGACCCGGTGGTCGGGTTCGCTCTCGACGCTCACCACGCGGCCGAGGCTAGACCGACGCCCAAGATCGACTGTGACGCCCCCGTGATGACCGCTCGCGGGCGTCGCCCGCCCGAGGGCTCACGACGGGGTTTGATCACGCTGTGTCACCGGATGCGACATTCGGGCCCTCTTCGGGGGTCACCGGTGACGGTGGTCCCGATCTTTCGTTGGCCCTTCACGTGAGCATCCGCACTTCGCAGCGCCGGTCGGTGGACATCCCGGCCCAGGGCGCCTCCGGCACCGGTGACACCCGTGTCGACCGGGACCAACGGGCCTCCTGCGAGGTGCGGACCGAAGTGCGGGCACTCACCGGTCTGCGCATCGTCGCGGCGCTGTGGGTGGTGGCGTTCCACTTCCACTTCACCCCGCTGGCCGGCGTGGCGATGGTCAACGACTGGCTCGGCCCGCTGGTCACGCAGGGTGCGCTCGGGGTCGATCTGTTCTTCGTCCTGAGTGGTTTCGTGATCGCCTGGACCTACCTCGAACAGCTCGGCCCCCGGCTGCGGATGCGCGACGCGGGCGGCTTCGTGTGGGCCAGGGCGGCCCGGATGTGGCCGGCCTACGCGGTGGTCCTGCACCTGTTCGGGGTCTGGCTGGTGGCCCGCGCGGTGTTCGGCGGCACCGACGAGATCGCCTACCAGGCGGTGCAGCCGGAGCTGGGGTTCGGCGACTGGCTGGAGCAACTACTGCTCGTCCAGATGTGGACCGAGCCGTACCTGGACGGCGCGTCCTGGGTGGGGCCGACCTGGTCGATCAGCGCGGAGTGGCTCGCCTACCTGCTGTTCCCGCTGCTCGCGGTGGTGTTCTTCCGGTTGCGGAACCTGCCGTTCGCGGTGCTCGCGACCGGATCGCTGCTCTGTGTGGCGCCGCTCGCGGCGGCGTTCCTCGTCGTCGGGTCGCCCTACTACCCGTACAGCTGGCTGGTCCGGATCCTCGGCGGGTTCTCGGCAGGCGTCCTGGCGATGCTGGCTGTGCGCAAGCTGCGTGACCGGCCGGATGCGCGGACCGCCGCGTCCGCGTCGACGGTGGCGACGTTCACGTTCGCCGCGCTGCCGTTCGTGCTCCTCGCCGGTGGCGTGGTCGGCCACGGGCTGCACGGGCTCACCGTGCTGCTGTTCCCGGTGCTGGTCGGAGCGCTCGCGCTCGCCGACCGTGGACCGGTGCACCGTCTGCTGTCCCGCGGTCCCGTCGTGCACGGTGGCCGCATCTCGTACGCGCTCTACCTCGTCCACATCCCGATGTTCGAGGTCTACTGGTTCCTGAGCGACTCCGGTGCCGTCCCCGCAGGTGGGGTGGCCGGGCATCTGATCGCGCTCACCGTCTTCGTGGGGACACTGCCCGTGGCACATCTGCTCTACACGCTCGTCGAACGCCCCGCCCGCCGGTGGATGCGCGCACTGCCCCGTCGCCGGTCCGCTGCCGCGGAGCACGGTGCGGCGGCTCCGGCGCCCGTCGAGCCGCTCGTCGGCGCCCGCCCGCGCTGCACCGGCCCGCGGGTCGACACCGACGCTGCCCGCCGGGACCCGGAGACGGCGGTGTTCGCCGCCGTCACCGCTGCGACCGGGCATCGGGTCACCACCGACGATGCGCGCACCGATCCCGAGACCGCCCTGATCCCGGTGGTCGGACCGGTGGCGTCCGTGCAGTCGCCGGTGACCGTGCCCGAGACCCGGTCCGTCCCGCGCCCGGCGGACGTCGAGCCGAGCCGGGGGGCCGCGCCGGCAGACCCGGCCCCACTGCTCCTCTCTGCGGCACCCCTCGGCGAGGCGCGACCGGCCTCCGACGACGGCCGGGTGCCGCTGCCCTCCGGCGGGGTCGTACCGGCGGGGACAGCGCGCTGGGTACTGGACCGGCTCGCGGCCACCCGCGCCGTGACCGCCGGTGGCGCGGCTGTCGGTGACGGGGCTGTCGGTGGCGCGGCTGTCGGTGACGCAGTTGCACGCGGCCCGGTCGCCGGTGGCGCGGCTGCCGGTGGCATCGCGGCGGATCTGGTCGCGCTCGCCCGGACCCGGGAGGACGGTGCCCGCGGCCAGGGACTGTTCAGCCCGCTGGTCGACGGGCCGGGACCGGTGACCGGGACCGACCGGGTGGAGCGCCTGCGTTCGCTGCAGCGCGCGGCCCGCGGCCCGAAGGACGCCCCGCGCGGCGGGGTGGTGCCGGCACCGCGCGCGATCCGGTCCGCGTCGGCCCTGCCGGGGACCCGCAGCGGCGCCGAGAACTGCGGCCGCGGGTCGCACCGGCGGGACGTGGCGCACGGCAGCGCGGCCACGCCGATCGTCGCCGCCTCCGGGGAGGCGGCGCGCCGACGGCGCAAGCGGCCCGCGCACGGGGCCTGATCGGCGCCGGAGGCCGGGATCGGCCCGGCGACCGGGCCGGGGGAGAATGATCGGGCCCCGATCCCCCCGAGCCCCGTGGACCGATGATCCCGACCAGCCCCTCCCGCGCCGATCCGCTGCCGGACGACGCGGCGCTGCACTGGTACCTGCGCCTGGTCCGCCGTCACCTCGGCCGTGGGCCCTACCTGGACGTCACCGGGGCGGGCGGGCGTCTGCTCGCCGGTCTGGCCCGGCTCGGCCCGGTGTACGGCCTGGCCGGATCCGACGCGGAGGCCGACGCGATGCGGGCCGGTGCACCCGGCTGCCCGGTACACCGCCGGATCGAGGACCTGCCCGGCGCGGTGGCGGCACTGACCGCCGTCGAGGTACTGGACCGGCTCCCGGACGACGCGTTGTCCGGCGACACCGGGCCCGGTGGCTGGTTCCGGGCGTTGGAACCGGGCGGGCGCGCACTCGTCGTCGCCGCCGACGCCGAGGGCCGGGGTCGCGAGCTGGCCGGTGCGCGCTGGGTCCCGCCGCGGCACCCGCGGGGACACGTCCGCATCCGGGAGATCCTCACCGCCGCCGGGTTCGAGATCGTCCGCGAGGGTTCCGACGGGCTGACCCGGCCGCCCTACGGGGGGATCCCGGCGGTGCTCGACCCGCGCCTGGCCGCGACCCTGGCACAGCGCTCGTCCGGACGTCTGAGCATGGCCGTGGGAAGCGGTGAGCGTGCTGTGTTCGTGGTTCGTAAACCCGGTTGAGAACGGGTCGGGGCAGGATGGTCGTCATGAGCGACGTTCTTCCCCTGAGCCCCGACGAGCTGCTCACCACCACCAGGTCGGTCCGCAAGCGCCTCGACCTCACCCGTGAGGTCCCGCTGGACGTGGTGCGCGACGCGCTCGAGGTCGCGTTGCAGGCACCGAGCGGCTCCAACAGGCAGGGCTGGCACTGGCTGGTCGTCACCGATGCGGAGAAGCGGAAGGTGATCGGCGAGTACTACCGCGAGTCCTACACCGCCTACCGGAACTCCGCCGGCTACCCGGGCGCGGGCGCCGAGGAAGGTTCCACCCAGGCCCGGGTCGCCGACAGTGCGACCTACCTCGCGGAGAAGATGGGGGAGGTCCCGGTCCTGGTGATCGGCGCGCTGGAGGCGTCGGCCGAGCTGCCGGCGGCCAACCAGGCAGGCCTCTGGGGGTCGCTGCTGCCGGCTGCGTGGAGCCTGCAGCTGGCGCTGCGCGCCCGTGGCCTGGGCTCGGCATGGACGACGCTGCACCTGAAGTACGAGAAGGAGATCGCGCAGCTCCTGGGTGTCCCCGAGCACGTCCGCCAGGGCGTCCTGCTGCCCGTCGCGTACTACACCGGGGACACCTTCAAGCCCGCGCCGCGCGCGCCGCTGGACACCGTCCTGCACGTCGACGGCTGGTGAGCCGGGTCAGATCGGCAGCTTCCGGAAGATCGGTCGCGGCACGTGCCGCAGCGCGCTCATCACGAACCGCATCGGCGCCGGTGCCCACACCAGCTCCTTGCGGTTGCGCACCGCGTCGGTGATCACGTCCGCGACGGCCTGCGGCGTGGTCGCCAGCGGGGCCGGGTCGAGGCCGTCGGTCATCTTCGAGTGCACGAACCCGGGGCGGACGATCGTCACGGTCACGCCGTACTCGCGCAGCGCCTCGGTCAGTCCGGTGTAGAACGCATCCATCCCGGCCTTCGTCGAGCCGTAGACGAAGTTCGAGCGGCGGGCGCGTTCCCCGGCGACCGAGGAGATCGCGACGATCGAACCGTGCCCCTGCTCGCGGAACCGCTCGGCCAGCGCGACCCCGGTCGACACCGTCGCGGTGTAGTTGACCTGGGCGAGCTCGACGGCGTGCTCGACGTCGGTCCAGGCCTTCTCGTTGTCGCCGAGCAGTCCGAACGCGACGATGGCGACGTCGATGTCGCCGCCGGCGAACGCCTTGCGCACCACCTCGGCGTGCGTGTCCAGCTTCGTGGCGTCGAACTCGATGGTCTCGACCCCGCAGCCCAGCGCCTCCAGCTCGGCCCGGGCGGCGTCCAGGCGGGGCCCGGGCCGGGCGGCCAGCACCACCCGCATCGGGCGGTCCGAGGCGAACGCGCGGACGGTGGCCAGGCCGATCTCGGAGGTGCCACCGAGCAGCAGGATGCTCTGCGGGTTGCCCACGGCGTCGATCATGGTTCGGGAACTCCCAGGTCAGAGGGTGAGCTTGAGGCGGCGGGACATGTCGGAGGCGAACACGCCGGCCGGGTCGGCGGCGTCGCGGATCGCCTTCCACTCGTCGAACCGGGGGTAGCCGGCGGCGAACGCCTCCGGTGAGGTCCGCGACTCCTTCGCCAGGTACAGCCGCCCGCCTGCGGCCAGCACCAGCTCGTCGAGCTCGGTGCAGAACCGGGACAGGCCGTCGGTGATCGGGAAGTCGACGGTGATCGTCCAACCCTCGGTGGGGAACGACAGCGGCGCGTCGTTCCCGGCGCCGAAGCGCTTGAAGACGTTCAGCGCGGAGTCGAACGGCGACCGCGAGATCCGCTCGACGATCCGGCGCAGCGCGGTTTCCTCCCCGCGCGGCACGACGAACTGGTACTGCAGGAAACCCCTGGACCCGTAGATCCGGTTCCAACCGCCGAAGACGTCGAGCACCTGGTAGAACGCGGTGATGTTCTGCACCGAGCCGCGCTGGCGGCGGGGCGCCTTGCGGAACCACAGCTCGCTGAACGCGCGCACCGACAGCTTGTTGATCAACCCGTTCGGGAAGACGTCGGGGAAGCTGAGCAGCTGCGGCGCGTCGAACTTCAGCGGGTCGCGGCGCAGTTTCGCGGGCAGCTGGTCGACGGTCGCCAGCGAGCCGCGGGTGAGCACGCTGCGGCCCAGCTTCGCCCCGGTCGAGGTGGTGTCGAACCAGGCGGCGGAGTAGCCGTAGGTGTCGTCCGAGCCGTCGGTGAGCAGCTCCAGCAGACCGTCCAGGTCGTCGGTCCGGTCGGTGTCCACGACGAAGTAGGCGGACTCGGTGCGGTGCAACCGGATCCGTGCCCGGACGATCACCCCGGTCAGCCCCATGCCACCGACGGTGGCCCAGAACAGTGCGGAGTCCGGGGTCAGCTCCCGGACCGAGCCGTCGGCGAGCACGATCTGCAGCCACTCGACGTGGTTGCCGAAGCTGCCCTTGGTGTGGTGGTTCTTGCCGTGCACGTCGGCGCCGATCGCGCCACCGATGGTGACCTGCCGGGTGCCGGGCAGCACCGGGACCCACAATCCGTGCGGCAGCGCGGCGCGCATCAGCTGGTCCAGCGAGACGCCCGCGTCGACGTCGGCGACGCCGGTGTCCGGGTCGATCGCGTGGATCCGGTCCAGACCGGGCATGTCGAGGACGACTCCGCCGGCGTTCTGCGCCGGGTCACCGTAGGAGCGGCCCAGGCCACGGGCGATCACGCCGCGCTCGCCTGCGGTGCGCACCGCCTCTGCGACGTCCTCGACGCCGCGCGGGGTGACCAGCTGCGCGAGCGTGGGCGCGGTCCGTCCCCAACCGTGCAGGGCGGCGGTCCGGCGGGCGGGCGCCCCGGAACGGATGCTGTGGGGAACGGTCGTGTCCGTCACCGGGCCCAGGGTAGACACCCGCCCGCAGCCGGCTCGCCGCGGTGGGACCGCGCGTCGGCACAGTGGTGGGACCGCGCGTGGGCACAGTGGTGGGACCGCGCGTCGGCACAGTGGTGGGACCGCGCGTGGGCACAGCGGTGGGGACCGCGTGTCGGCACCGCGGTGACCGGCTGCGGGTGGGAGGCGCCACACTGGGTGGGTGCTGGACGAGCGGCGGGCCCCGTGTGCCCTGGGCTCGCTGCCGCCGCGGCGCAGCGGGGCCGGCGCGGCAGGCTGGTACCTGCTGCTCGGTGCTGCCTACCTGCTGGTCTCGCTGTGGCTGCAACGGCGTGCGCTGGCCGATCCGGGCGGGGTGCTGATCGGGCACGTCACTGCCGACGCCGACATGTTCGCCTGGTGGCTGAACTGGCTCCCGTTCGCGACGGCGCACGGGGAGAACCCGCTGCTCACCGACTGGATGCACTGGCCGTACGGGCTGAACGCGCTGTGGAACACGGCGGTGCCGCTGCTCGGCGTGCTGCTCGCCCCGGTCACGGTGGCGGCCGGTCCGATCACCGCGTTCAACGTCGGTGTCGTGCTCGGGCCGGTCGTGTCCGGGCTGCTGCTGGTCGCCGCGCTCGGCCCGTTCGTGCGGTCCACCGGGCCGCGCGGGTGGGTCGCCCGCGGCATTGCCGGGGCGCTGTACGCGTTCTCGCCGTTCCATCTCGCGCACGCCGTCGCCGGGCACCTGAACCTCACCTGGTCGGTGCTGCCCCCGCTGCTGCTCCTGCTCGGCCACCACCTCTTCGCCCGCGGCCCCATCGCGCGGCCGTGGCTCGTCGGCGGGCTGGCCGGGCTGGCGTTCGCCGGGCAGCTCGTGCTGTACACCCAGACCCTGGCGATCGGCGTGATCCTCCTGGTGCTCACTGCGGTGCTGCTGGCGCTGTGGTTCCCACGGCGGGTCCGGGCCCAGCTGCCCGGCCTGCTCCGCGCCGGGGTGGCCTGCGTCGGGGTGTTCGCGGTGGTCGGCGCCTACCCGCTGTACCTGGTGCTGGCCGGGCCGAGCCGGCCGCGCTCGGCGATCCGGAACGTGCACGCGACCGGCGCCGACCTGGCGAACGTGCTGGTCCCGACCCGGATGACGGCGCTCCGGCCGATCCCGGACGTGACCGGCGAGCAGCTCCATGGACACATCGGTGAGCAGGGCGGCTACGTCGGTATGGCGATGCTGGCGCTGCTGGTGGTGGCGGTCGTGGTGGTGCGTTCCACGGCGTTGCGGGTGCTGGCGGCGGTGGCGGCGCTGTCGTGGCTGTGCTCGCTCGGTACCGGGGTGGTGCTGTTCGGCCGGGACACCGGGATCCCGCTGCCGTGGCTGGCGTTCGCCCGGGTGCCGCTGCTGAGCGACATCGAGCCGGTGCGGATCCAGGTCGTCACCGCGCTGTGCGTGGCCGCGGTGGTCGCGATCTGGATCGACCGGATGCCGCTGCGCCCGGCCGGTACCCGGGTCGGTGCGCTGGCGCTCACCGGGTTCGCGGTCCTCAGCTGGCTGCCCGCGGACGCGCAGGAGGTCCGCCCGGCCCCGGTCCCACCGTTCTTCGCCGCGGGTGCGGGCGAGCTCGGCCCGGCCGACGTCGTCGAGATCTACCCGCGGATCACCGCCGCCTGGGACGACGGCGCGCAGGGCCTGCGCTGGCAGGCGGCGTCCGGGCCGGACTTCCGGATCCGCGGCGGGTACTTCATCGCCTCCGACCCGGAGGACGACGTCGTCGTGCAGAGCCGGTGGAACCGCTACCAGATCGGCGCGCAGTGGGTCGCCGACGGCAAGAACGATCCCGGTGACGGCTACGCCGCCGAGGCGCACGCCGAGCTGCGTGGGCTGGGGATCACCGCGGTGGTGATGGTGCCGGGCCGGGCGGTCGAGGGTGGTGACGAGGAGCGCGTCGTCGAGTGGACGCGGCGGGTCACCGGCGACCCGGGCCGGTTCGACGGCGGCGCGTGGCTGTTCCGGTTCGCCGACGCCGCCCCGGTCGGCTGAACGCCCGCAGCCGTTTACCCTGGACAGGTGGACGGTCGGCGGCTTCCCGACGAGCGGCGCGAGATCAGGATCTCCGACGCCGATCGCGAGCGTGCCGCCGAACGACTCAACCGGGCCATGGCGGAGGGACGCATCTCGGTCGAGGAACTGCAGGAACGGCTGAGCACCGTCTACGCGGCGCGGTTCGGGGCGGACCTGCTGCCGGTGCTGTCCGATCTGCCCGGTGATCCGCTGAACCTGAGCGCCGATGTCCTGGCCACCCCGGTCGGTCCGCCGACGGTGCTGCGCGGCGGGGTCGGCCAGCTCAAGCGGCGCGGCGCCTGGAACGTGCCCGCCCGGCTCCGGGTGCAGAGCTCGATCGGGGCGGTGCTGCTCGACTTCTGCGACGCCGAGCTGCCGATGCCGGTCGTCGAGATCGAACTGGAACTCGGTGCCGGCTCGGCCCGGCTGCTGGTGCCCGAGAACGCCACCGCCGACGTCGACGGCCTGGTGTCGTCGTTCGGCTCGGTGCGGTCGAAGGTGCCGTCCCGCGCGGTGCACGGGCGACCGCACTTCCGGATCTACGGGCGTACCACCGCCGGGTCGGTGACCGTGCGGACCCGTTACACGTTCGCCGGCCGGCACTTCTGAGGGCCGGCCCGCCCCGGTGCGGCCCCGACCCCCCCTCGGGGCCGCAGCGGGTCAGCGGAACCGGCGCCCCTCGTCGCGCCGGTAGGCCCAGCCCGCGACGCCGGCCAGCGCGATCGTCCACAGTGCGAACGAGACCGTCGCGAGCGCCGAGGGCGGTGTCCCGCCGAGCGTCCACACCAGCAGGTCCCGGGCGCCGCGGGTGGGCAGCACCTCGGTGGCGCGCTGCAGCCACTCCGGGAAGATCTCCGGCGGCATGAGCAGGCCACCGCCGAACGCCATCGGGAAGAACACCAGCTGGGTCACCGGCAGGGCCGCCTTCGTCGGCATCGAGTAGCCGATCGCGAGCCCCCCGAACAGGAACGGCAGGCCCGCCACCAGCAGCATCGCGAACGCCGCGGCCAGCTCGCCTGCGGTGGCGCTCGCCGGGGTGAACAGCGCCCCCAACGCCACCACGGGGATGACACCGAGCATCGCGAAAGCCGCACCGACCGCGAGCCGGGCGGCGATCCGGGCGGACGGCGGCGCGGGCAGCGTCCGCAGGTAGGGGTCCCAGGGCATCTCCCGGTCGTCGGCCACACCGACCCCGAAGGTGAACAGGAACCCGCTCAGCACACCGAACAGCGCCAACTGGGCGATCGACCGGGTGACCTGCTCGGAATCACCGGCCCAGTCGAACGGCAGCACGAAGAACACCAGCACCAGCGCCGGGAACAACGCGGCCGACAGCACGGCGACCGGGATGCGGAACTGTTCCAGGATCAGGTAACGGGCATGGACGACGGCCAGGCTCACGACGTGCCTCCGGTCAGGCTCAGGAAGGCGTCCTCCAGTGAGGCGGCCGCGACCCCGAGGTCGCGGAACGGCACTCCGGAGTGCACCAGGTCGCGGACGAGCTGGTCGGCGTCGGAGGTGTGCAGGGTCCAGCGGTCACCGTCGCGCGCGGCCACCTCGGCACCGGCCAGCGGTGGCAGCTCGGCGGCCCGCACGGTGACCCGGCTGCGCCGGACCGCGCCGCGGACGGAGCCGACGTCGCCGTCGGCACGGACCCGGCCCCGGGCGAGCACCACGACGCGTTCGGCGAGCGTCTCGATCTCGTCCAGGTAGTGGGTGGTGAGCAGGACGGTCCCGCCGCCGGCGTGGAACTCGCGGACCGCGTCCCACAGGGCGCGGCGGCCCTCGACGTCGAGACCGGTCGTCGGCTCGTCGAGCAGGACCAGGCGCGGCCGTCCGACGAAGGCCAGCGCGACCGCGAGCCGGCGCTGCTGCCCGCCGGACAGGCCGCCAGCCTGGCGTCGCTCCAGCCCGTCGAGGCCGAAGCGCCCGAGCAGCTCGCCGGTGGGGACCGGCTCCGGGAAGTGCGCGGCGACGAACCGCACGATCTCGCCGACCCGCAGCGTCTCCGGCAGACCGGTCTGCTGCGGTGTCGTCCCGAGCGCGACCCGGTGCACGGCGACCGTCGGGTCCCCGCCGAACAGCCGCACGGTGCCCGCGTCCGCCCGGCGGAGCCCGGCGACCAGGTTGACCAGGGTCGACTTCCCGGCGCCGTTCGGCCCGAGCAGGCCGGTGAGACTGCCCGGCTCCAGGGTGAGGTCGACCCCGTCGAGGGCGACGGTGCTGCCGTAGCTGCGGTGCACATCGGTGAGGACGACGGGCGGTGTCACGACCCGACCTCCGTCCCGGGTTGCGGCGTGAGCAGTGTGCGCAGCGCGACCGTGTAGTCCTCGAACGCCCGCCGACCCCGTCGGGTCAGTTCGACGTAGGTGACCGGGGTGCGGCGCTGATGGGTCTTGGTGATCGCCACGTAACCGGCGTCCTCCAGCTTGCGCAGGTGCGTGGACAGGTTGCCCGCGGTCATCTCCAGCAGCTCCTGCAGGCGCGGGAACGTCATCCGGTCACCGTCCGGCAGGGCGGCGAGGGTGGCGGTGACCCGCAGCCGGGCCTGGGCGTGGATGACCGGATCGAGTTCGGTCACCGGTGCCTCCGGTGCAGGAGCCCGGTGATGACGAGCGCGCCGCCGCCGCCGATGCCCATCACCAGCGTGTTCCACGGGGCCGGGGTGAACGCGGTGACGACCGCGATCAGCTGTACGGCGATACCGGCGGCGTAGTCGAGCCGGCTGTGTTCGAGCGCGCCGATCGCCATATAGATCACCCCGGCGACGAACACGAACAGCACCGGGAACGCGTTGGCCGCGGTGCCCGACGATAAGGCGGCCGCGATCGCCCCGGTGCCGAGCATCGCGACCAGCCAGCCGAGGCCGAACATGATCCCGGATCGGGCGGAGGGCCCCTCGATGCCGCGACCGGTCCGGACGCCGATCACCGCGGTCAGCGCGGTCGCGACGGCGACCAGCACCAGGGTCGCGACCACGGCGCTCGCGGCCGTCCAGTAGCCGAACTGCGCGCCGAACCAGGCCAGTCCGATGAGCAGCCAGACGACGCCCCAGAGCAGGAAGTACCTGCTGTAGTGCGGCTCCTGGCGGGCCTGCTCGCGCTGGATGATCGCCAGCGCGTCGGCGGGCGAGGCCGGCGGCTGGTCCTCGACGTCGGTATGCGGTTCACGGTTCTGCATCACACGTCCTCCTGCCGGTCGTAGCACGGACAACTACTTTGTGCTGGCACTAACTTTGTAGCGCAAACTATGAGCTTTGTCCAGCGAAGGTCTCCCCGTCCGGGGTGCTCCCGCGGGTCGCCCGGTGGGCCCCCGTTGCGCGTCGCTACCCTCGGGGGGTGACCGCCACCGAGCACTCGCGCTCCTCGCGGTCCCCAGAAGCATCGGGGGCGCCGCAGGGCCCGGACGCCGTGCTGCCGGTGTCCGACGCCTCCGCGTCGCGGCGCGGACTCGTCCGCCAGCTCGGCAGCTTCGTCGTCGTCGGAGTGCTGGCCGCGGCCGTCGACTTCGGCGTCTACCACCTGCTGCTGAACCTGGGCCTGTGGGTCCCGGTGTCCAAGGGGATCAGCTTCGTCCTCGGTACGACGACGGCGTACCTGCTCAACAAGCGGTTCACCTTCACCGGCGCCAACACCGGCGGCCGAGCCCGCTTCGCCGGCTTCGTCGCCCTCTACGGGACGACCTTCGCCGTGAACGTCGGGATGAACTCGCTGGTGCTGTACCTGCTGCCCCCGCTGAGCCACGACACGTCGCTGGCCTGGCTGGTCGCCCAGGGCACCGCCACCGCCATCAACTTCGTGATGCTCCGCTACGTCATCTTCAAGGACTGAGCACACCCCTTTGCTGCGCCGCACACCCGCTGCAACAGGTGTGCGGCAGGGCCAACGGGTGTGCGGTCACCGGCCGACGAGCGGCCCCAGGCGGGCGGTCATGCCGTTCGGGCCGGGATCGTCGATCTCCGGGAAGACCCACCGCACGACGGCGAGCCCCTCCGCGCGGATCCGGTCCTCGCGACGCTTCTCCTGCCACAGCACCTCGGCCGGATCGGTACCGGGGCGCAGCGCCCGGCCGTACTTCGTGCGGCCGTCGAACTCGCCGACGAGCCCCCGGTCCGGCCAGGCGAAGTCGGCGCGGAACCGGGTACCCGGCACCGGCCACTGGAGGACCGGCGGCGGGAGCCCGGCGACGTGCATGCGGAACCGGCTGAGGGTCTCCCCGGGACTCTCGCTGAGCCCGTCGGCGAGCGCGAGCGCCCGCCGTGCCGCCCGGGCGCCGGACGAGCCCGCCGCCGGCTCCAGCGCCCGGGAGATCTCGCCGGTGGTCGTCGCGGAGGGATCCGGGCGGCGGACCCGCTCGGCGACGATCCCCCGGTGCAGCGCCCCGTCGAGCGTGACCAGCGCCTGCGGCGCCGGGACGGTACGAGCGAGATCCACGACCGTCCTGGCCGGAGCGGTCACCCGCAGCCCGCCGGTGAGCTCCAGCACGTCGCCCTCCCGGAGCCGGCCGCTGTGGATCTGCAGATCACCGCGGATCCGAGCGCCGTTCGAACGGTCGCGCACCACGTGCAGCCGCCGCAACGGGACCCGCCAGACCGGCAGTCCCAGCAGCACCGCCGCCGTGACGAAGCCGAAGACCGCCCCGGACAGCAGCCCGGGCGCTGCCGCGCGGGCCCGCAGCCGGTGCTCGGCGGCGGCACCCGTCGAGTCCCGTCCGGCGAGCCGGTACACGCCGCGGCGGACCCGTACGAGCGCACCGGACCGCAGCATCCGGTCGATCTCGGCCTCGTCGAACCCGTCGGCGACCAGCGCCGGCCGACGGACCAACCCGTCGACCCCCACCCGCAACGATGCATCCACCGCACCACCCCACACCCCCACGCCCCCACCCGACCCCCGAACCAGCCTCCTGTGGACAACCACCCGCCCTGTAGACGCAGCCTCACACCCCACGGCCGCACGACACACCTGCTGCAACAGGTGTGCGGCGAAGCCAGAGGGTGTGAGGCAGAGGGGAGGGCAGGATCAGGGGGCGCGGTGGAAGCGCTCGTCGCGGCCCTGCTTCAGCAGGCGCAGCCAGTCCGTGAAGGCGGCCGGGTCCCGCTTGGTGACCAGGAAGTACCAGGCGAAGCGGGGTAGTTCGAGCAGCCCGATCCGGCGCATCCCCGGCTGGCTCATCAGGTAGCCGCGGTTGCGGTAGGTGTAGTAGCGCTTCACCGCGTCGCCCGGGTCCTGCGCGTGCAACCGCCCGCCCAGCATCGGTTTGAACTCGTCCGAGCCGTAGGGGTGCAGGTAGGTCGCCTGCAGGGCGGTCCCGAACGGGAGGCCCGAGCGCACCATCCGGCGGTGCATCTCGACCTCGTCGCCGCGGACGAACAGACGTAGGTCGGGCACCCCGATCACCTCCAGCGTGGAGGCCCGGAACAGCGCGCCGTTGAAGAAGGAGGCGATGCCGGGGAGGAGGTCGTCGTCGCCGAGCGCGGAGCGCGTGCGATGCCAGGTGACGCCGCGCCGCAGCGGGAACGCCAGCCGGTCCGGGTCGGCCTTGTCGGCGACCACCGGGGACACCGCGGCCAGTCCGTGCCGCTGCGCGACGTCGAGGAGGGTGGCGAGGGTGGACGCGTCGGCGGCGTGGCCGTCGTCGTCGGCGAGGAAGACCCAGTCCGCGCCCATCGCGAGCGCGTGCAGCATGCCGAGCGCGAACCCGCCGGCGCCACCGAGGTTGGTCCACGAGGGCAGCCAGGTGGTCGGCAGCGGGCAGGCCTCGACGGCCTCGCGGGCCGGCCGGTCCGGCCCGTTGTCGACGACGATCAGGTGCGCGAGCGGGTGGCTCTGCTTCGCCATCGCGTTCAGCGAGTCGACCAGCATCTCGGCACGGTGCCGGGTGACGATCACGCCGACGACGGAGCCGGGCGCGAGCGGTGAGCTCACGAGTGGGTCCGGCCCTTGTAGGCGTCGAGCACGTCCTGCAGCGGGCCGTACTGCTTGATCGTCCCGTGCTCCATCCACAACGCCGTGTCGCAGAGGTCGGCCAGGAACTCGTCGGAGTGCGAGGCGAACACCAGGATCCCGGAGCGGTCGACGAGCTCGTGCAGCCGGCCGCGGGCCTTGTCGAGGAACTCGGCGTCGACGGCGCCGATGCCCTCGTCGAGCAGCAGGATGTCCGGATCGATCGAGGTCACCACCCCGAGCGCGAGCCGCACCCGCATGCCCGTGGAGTAGGCGCGCAACGGCATCTCGAGGTAGTCGCCGAGCTCGGTGAACTCGGCGATGTCGTCGATCCGCTCCTCCATCTGCTTGCGCGTCATGCCCAGGAACAGGCCGCGGATGAGGATGTTGTCGTAGCCGGAGATCTCCGGGTCCATCCCGACGGCGAGATCGAAGACCGGCGCGACCTTGCCGAGCACGGCCGACCGGCCCCGGGTCGGTTCGTAGATGCCGGCCATCAGCCGGAGCAGGGTCGACTTCCCGGCGCCGTTGTGCCCGACCAGCGCGACCCGGTCACCCTTGGTGAGGGTGACGGTGATGTCGCGGAGCGCCTCGATGATCGGGACCTTCGAGTCGGTGCCGATCCGCCCGCCCGCCCGACCGAGCACGGCCTTCTTGAGCGATCGGGTCTTCGCGTCGAAGATCGGGAAGTCGACGGCGGCGCGGTCGATGCGGATGGACGGTTCGGCCACGGTGCTCACACCCAGTACGCGACGCGGGAGCGGTAGTTCCGCAGGCACACCAGTGCTGCGGTCCAACCGACGATCGTGATGATTCCGGTGACCAGCCAGTACCGTGTGACGATCTCCTGGCCGAGCAGTGGCTGGCGGACGATCTCCACGAAGTGGAACACCGGGTTGAACTCCACCAGGCTGGCCCGCTCACGAGCCGCCTCGTTGTCCCGCAGGATGTCGACCGACCAGACGATCGGGGTCAGGTAGAAGACCAGCTGGGTCACGCTCGCGATGATCGGCGGGATGTCCCGGAACCGGGTGGCGAGGATCCCGGCCAGGATCGCCACCCAGGCACCGTTGATCGCGAGCAGCGCGAACGCCGGGACCGCGAGCAGCGACGAGACACCCAGCGGATGCGGGAAGATGATCATCAGCACGACCCAGACCACCAGGTTGTGCAGGAAGAACAACGTCTGCCGCCACACCAGCCGGTAGATGTGCAGGCTCAGCGGGGCCGGCAGGAACTTGATCAGGCCCTCGTTGGAGATGAAGACCTCGCTGCCCTCGATGATGCAGCCGGAGACGAAGTTCCAGATCAGCAGCCCGACGGCGACGTGCGGCAGGAAGGTCGCGATCGGCAGGTCGAACAGGGCCGAGTAGAGGATGCCCAGCCCGAGCGCGATGACGCCCATGCTGATCGAGATCCACAGCGGGCCCAGCACCGAGCGGCGGTAGCGCTGCTTGATGTCCTGCCAGCCGAGATACCCCCACAGCGGGCGCTGACGCCACCCTGCGGCGAGATCCGCGAACGCCCGGCGCCAGCTGCGCGGGCTCGACACCTCGGACGGGTCGACGACATCGCCCGGCTCGTTGTCGGTCACGGTCACGGCCACGCGACGAGGGTACTCAGGGGCCTGCGCGGTGCCCGGCCGGGGAGCCCCCCGCCGGGCACCGCGAAGTGCAGCTCAGAGGTCACTCACAGGTACTGGCCGGTGCCCCGGCCCAGACCCTCCGGGACGCCGGCCTGTCCGGGCCCGGCGCCGACACCGGGCGGCAGGCCACGGCGCATCTGCTCCAGCTGGGCGCGGGCAGCCATCTGCTGGGCGAACAGCGCCGTCTGGATGCCGTGGAACAGGCCCTCCAGCCAGCCGACCAGCTGGGCCTGCGCGATCCGCAGCTCGCCCTCGGACGGTGTCTCGTCGGCGGTGAACGGCAGGCTGAGCCGGTGCAGTTCCTCGCGCAGCTCCGGGGCCAGCCCCTCCTCGAGCTCCTTGACGGAGTTCTCGTGGATCTCCTTCAACCTGCTGCGGGACGCCTCGTCCAGCGGTGCCGCCTTCACCTCCTCCAACAGCTGCTTGATCATCGTGCCGATCCGCATGACCTTCGCGGGCTGCTCGACCATGCTCGCCGGCCCCTGCTCGGTGGCCTCGTCGTCGCCGGAGGGGATCTTCGCCATTCCCACCGGGCGGCCGTCGGCGCCGACCACCACGACCCGGCCGTCGGGGGTCTCCTGCTCGTCGCTCATGGGGACATTCTTGCCTGGCCGGTGGAGACCCCGCAGTGCGGACCGTGCGTGCCACGCAGTGCGGACCGTGCGTGCCCGGACGTCAGGCCTCCGGGTTCAGCAGCAGCAGCTTCCCGACGACGCCGCCCTCGGCCAGCCTGCGGTGCGCGTCGGCCGCGTCGGCCATGGAGAACCGCTCGAAGACGACCGGGCGGACCTTCCCGGCTCCGAACAGCGGCCACACGTGCTCGCGTACCTGCTCGACGATCTCGGCCTTGGAGTGCGGCCCGGTCACCGGGCGCCCACGCAGGCCCATCGCGGCGATGTGGCCGCGCTTGGCCAGCAGCGCGCCGATGTTCAGCTCCGCCTTCACCCCACCCTGCATCCCGATGATCATCAGACGGCCGTCGCGGGCGAGCGCGGACAGGTTGTTCGCCAGGGCTTTGGCGCCCATGTTGTCCAGGATGACGTCGGCGCCGTGTCCGTCGGTCGCCTTCTTCAGCTCCTCGGCGACGTCGTCGTGGTAGTCGATGACGATGTCCGCGCCCAGGTCGCGGCAGACCTGCAGCCGGTCGGGGGTGCCGGCGGTCGCGGCGACCCGCGCACCGGAGGCCTTCGCCACCTGGATCGCGTGCGTCCCGATGCCGGAGGAACCGCCCTGCACCAGGAACGTCTCGCCCTCGGCGAGCCGCCCCTCCATGAACACGTTCGACCGGACGGTGCAGGCCACCTCGGGCAGGCCACCGGCGTCCTCGAGCGAGACGCCGTCCGGGATCGGGAGCAGCTGCACCGCCGGCACGGCCACCTTCTGCGCGTAACCACCGCCGGCCAGCAGCGCACACACCTCGTCACCGACGCTCCATCCGGTGACACCGTCGCCGAGCACCGCGATCCGTCCCGAGCACTCCAGGCCGACGATCTCGGACGCGCCCGGCGGGACCGGGTAGTTGCCCTGCACCTGCAGCAGGTCGGCGCGGTTCACCGCGGACGCGACGACGTCGATCACGACCTCGCCCGGGCCGGGCTCGGGATCCGGGACCTCCGTCCAGGCCATGTTCTCCGGTCCGCCGTACTCCGCCAAGGTGATCGCCTTCATGGGGGCGACCGTATTCCGTCGCACCGGTGGGTGCGATCCGGCGGTGGGATCGGGCAGGGTCGTCGGTCGTGGACCGGCTGCCCGCACCGATCGACCCGGTGCCCGACCCGTGGCCGCTGCACGGGCTGGTGCTGCGGACCCCCCGACTCGAACTGCGTCCCGACGACGACGCCTCGGTGCGCGAACTGGTCACGATGCTGCACGCGGCGGGCGTCCATCCGGCGTCGGATATGCCGTTCTCGGTGCCGTGGACCGACGCCGACCCCCGGTACCTCGGCCGCGGGGTCGCGCAGTACTTCTGGTCGGAGCGGGCCCGGACCGGCCCGGAGTCGTGGGCGTTGCACCTGGTGGTGCGCAGCGCGGGGCGGGTGATCGGGCTGCAGAGCCTGACCGCGGACCGGTTCGGCCTGCTGCGCGGCGTGCACACCGGCTCCTACCTGGGGCTCCGGTACCAGGGTGCGGGGTTCGGCACCGAGATGCGGGCCGCGGTGCTGGCCTTCGCGTTCGACCACCTCGGTGCGACGACGGCCCGCTCCGACCACGTCGAGGGCAACACCGCCTCGGCCGCGGTGTCGCGCCGCCTCGGATACCGCGCCGACGGGACGTCGCTGAGCGCGGCCCGCGGACGGCGGGAGGTGCAGCACCGGCTGCTGCTGACACCGGGGGAGTTCCTGCGTCCGGCCTGGGAACTCGTGGTGCGGGGCTACACCGCGGAGCTGGCCGGGTTCCTCGGCGCGGACCCGCCGCGCGGGGGATGACTGCGCCGGCCGCAGCTGCCGGGCCCACCCGTGCGGGAGCGCCGCGCCCACCCGTGCGGGAGCGCCGCGCCCTACCCCAGGTCGCGGGCGGAGAAGGTGTCGCAGGCCCGGGGATCGCCGGTGTCCAGCCCGGTGGTGAACCACCGCTCGCGCTGCTGCGAGGTGCCGTGCGAGAACTGCGACTCGTCGACCCGGCCGGAGCCGAGGTTCTCCTGGATGAAGTCGTCACCGATCCGGGACGCCGTGTCCAGTGCTGCGTCGATGTCGGCCTGGGTCAGCTCGGTGATCAACGGGCGTCCGGACTCACCGGGGACGGTCGTCGCATGGTGCGCCCACACGCCCGCGTAGCAGTCGGCCTGCAGTTCGAGCCGGACCTGGCCCGACTCCGGGCCGGTCTCGCGGCCGGCCCGCTGCAGGTCACCGGTCAGGTTCTGGATGTGGTGGCCGTACTCGTGGGCCATGACGTACGCCTGCGAGAACGGGCCGCCCTGCGCGCCGAAGCGGGTCTGCAGGTCCCGGAAGAACGTCAGGTCGATGTAGATCTCGGAGTCCGCCGGGCAGTAGAACGGCCCGCTGTCCGAGGATGCCGCCCCGCAGCCGCCGGTGCTGACGCCACCGGAGAAGAAGTTCGTCCGCGGCCGCTCGAACCCGGAGCTGAACTGGGTCGCCCAGAAGTCGTCCAGCGAGTTCGCGACGGCGACCATCCGGCAGTCCGTCGAGTCGTTCGCGGACGCCCCGGTCGCGCAGTTCTGCTGCAGCGACGACGTGTCCGCCGTCTGACCCGACCCGACCTGATCCAGGCTCGGGTAGCCACCGCCCGCCGCCATCCCGCCCAGGTCGACGCCCGCGAAGTTCGACAGCAGCAGGTAGATGATCACGCCGACGATGCCGAGGCCACCACCGGCCCCCGCGACCCGCCCGCCGACGCCGCCTCCCCGGCCACCGCCGGAACCGCGCAGGTCATCCACACCGGACGTGTCCAGCCGGGCGTTCTCGTCGAACCGCACGTCGACCTCCCCTGACGAGTCGGGAAGATCCCACCACACGCCCTGCACCGGCACACGCGCTCGGCGCCTCGGGGCGAGTCGGCGCGTTCGGGCGGACCGGTAACCTTCCCGGCGGAAGCGTGGCAGAGCGGCCGAATGCACTCGCCTTGAAAGCGAGCGTCCGAAAGGACCGCGGGTTCGAATCCCGCCGCTTCCGCCATCTCTGACCTGCAAAGACGCAACCGCCGCGCGCTCCCGGCCCTCCGGGAACCCGCGGCGGTTGCAGTTGTGGTGGCATTCCGCCTTCTCAGACGGTCGTCGGCGGCTCGTCGGACGTCTGCCAGAGCAGCCCACCGACCCGTGAGGCGACGTCCTGCCGCACCGCTGACGTGAGGTGCTGGTACCGCGCAGCCATCGCGGTGTTCGACCAGCCCATCACGCCCATGACCGCCCGCTCGGTCACGCCGAGCAGAAGCAGGACCGTCGCGGCGGTGTGCCGAGCGTCATGGAGCCGCCGTTCCGGGACGTCTGCCGAAATCAGGAGCTGCTTCCAGTTCTTGTTGTCGGTTCGCGGGTGCAGGACGGTGCCGAATTCGGTCGTGAAGACGTAGTCGGTGTCCACCCACAGGTCGGCAGCCCGCACACGCTCCTTGTACTGCTCGTTGGCGTGTTCCCGGAGCAGCTTGACGAGTGGATCGGGCAGGCCGATTCCACGGCGGCCGGCCTCCGACTTCGTCTCCGCGGTCTCCGGCCGGAGCGCGAGTCGGTGAGGACAGCGCCCGGCCTGCTTCCGTCCGCACGTGCCGTCGCAGCCGTGGGCCCATTTCGGGCGTAGGCGATTGCGGCGGACGACGAGGAATCCGCCCATGAGGTCGACGTCCTGCCAGCGCAGACCGAGGGCTTCACCCTGGCGTAGACCGAGTGCGAGAGCGACGGCCCAGCGGACACCGTTCCTCTCGGTCGACGCGGCCTTGAGAATCCGGGAGACCTCGTCGACCGTGTAGGGCTCGACCTCGGTGGAGCGCACTCGCGGGGCCTTCGCGAGCAGGGCGGGATTCGTCGTGGCGTGTCGCCGCCGGACGGCCTCGTTCAGCGCCGTACGAATCGTTCGGTGCACCTGGTGAGCGGTGCCGGGCGCGGCCCCGTTCCGCATCATCTTCTGATAGAGCCGTTCGAGGTGCTCCGGTTGCAGCTTGTCCAGCTTGTGTGCGCCGACGCCGGGAATGAGGTGAATCCGGATCGCCGTCGAGTACGCGTCGTGCGCGTTCGGGCTGATCGCGGGCGGGGCCGCGACGTTGTCCAACCAGTGCCTCAACCACTTCTCGACGGTCCAGTTCGCTCCGGGCTGCGCGACGGTGCCGGCGTCGCGGTTCTTCTCCAGCGCACGGACCTTCTTCGTGACGGCAGCCTGCGTCTTCCCGCGCACATGACGGCGGTCGGGGCGGCCGTCGTCCTTCGCCCCGACCGTGACGTATCCATGCCACGATCCATCGCTGCCGAGGTAGATGCTGGACCGGCCGTTGGCGTTGCGGGTGCGCTTCTCACGGGTCATGTCCGGTCCTCTCAGGCGGCTCGGTGCTTTGCGACGAGCCGGGCGGCGAAACCGGCGATGGCGTCGGCGTGGACGCGTCGGAGTCGTCCGATGAGGACGGATTCCAACTCGCCGTTACGGACGTAGGCGTACGCGGTCGTCTTTCCGATGCCGAGCTGTTCTGCGGCTTCCTCGACGGTGAAGAGGACCCGTGCCGGCCGGTGTGCGGGCTCGGGCTCGCGGGGCGCCGGCTGGTCGGCCATGAGGGTGGCGAGCTGCGCGAGGAGCTGCCCGATCTGCGCGGTGCGGTCGTCGGTCATCGGGCACCCCCACTGGTAACGGTTACGTCGGTTACAGCGGTTACGTGCCTGGTCAGGGGCGTAACCGATGAGCGGGGTGTAACCGCTGCGTCGGTTACAGCGGCCTGCTCCGGTGGGTCGTCGGGTGGGGGCTCGACAGGGGGCGTAACCGTGGGTGCGGTTACGCGGTCGGGATCGGTTACGCCTCTGACCTGCGATGCAACTGGTGTAACCGTGGTAACCGCACCTGATGGGTCGGGCTCGGTGGCGGGTGGCAGGTAGCGGGCGAACGCGTCGGAGAGCGCGCCGTCGACGTGGTAGCCCTTGGTGACGTGTCCGCCGATCCGCAGTGGGCCGGGGCGGACGCCGTAGCGGGCCAGCTCACGGGCGAGGCGGCGGGCGTCGAGGGGCCGGCCGTCGAGGTCGGCCCAGCCGGCTTCCTCGTCGGCGCAGAGCCGCCCAATGATGTCGCTGGTCGCCATCCGCTCGGCCTCGTGGGCGGTGAACAGGGCTCGCAGGTCGGCGAGCAGCCGCGTCCCGACCGACGTGCCGGTCTCGGTGGCCTGCCCGACGAAGTGCACAGCGGCGGCGCGGGCGGTGTCGGGCCAGTGCCCACCGGCGAGATCGGCGATGGCAAGCAGGGGCTCCCAGACCTCGGCGGCGCGGTCGGTGACCTGCTCGGGCATGACCGGCTCGGCCCCGACCAGCTCGTCCTCCCCGACCCTGTCGAGCCACGCGGCGAGCTGCTCGCGCAGCGGCGTCGCTTCGTTCTCGACCCGGCGCTCGCGGAACGCCTCGGCGCGTTCGTGCGGTGCACGGCGGCGCATGTGCACGGTGATCGCGCGGGTGGTGATCGTGGCGGGCATGGCGCCGGCGATCCCGGCCAGCGCGACCGGGGCGAACACCGGGAACCGCTCGACCTTCATCCGGGAGGCGTCGCCGACGCAGCGGGACACGGTGGCCGAGCGCTTGTAGCCGGAGTTGAGCAGCCCGCGCAGATCTTCGTTGTTCCCGCCGCCCTTGGGCGAGAACACGGCGTCGATCTCGTCGAAGAGCAGCGTGACCGGGCCGTCGCAGAGCATCCGGAAGATGGCCGCGGTGGTGATCGAGATGGTCATCTCGGGCTTGCGGACGAGGTATTGCGCCACTTCCAGGACGCGGGTCTTGCCGGAGCCGGGCTCGGCGCTGTCGAGGATGAGGCGCGGCGTTGTGTAGAAGTGCTGGACGGCGTGGGTGTGGGCGTACCAGAGCGCCAGCATCGGGGCGGTGTGCCGGTCGGGGAACACCGAGAACCGGGAGACGAACGCGGCGACCTGGTCGAGCAGCTCGGCCGGCGCGATGGCGGGCAGGTCCGGGACGGCGCGCAGGCCGGCGGGTGTGGTGCTCATGCCGACCGCCGCCCCTCGCTGTGGGAGCGAGTGCTCGACAGGGTGGGCAATTGGCGGGGCCGGCGGGCGCCGTAGCCGAGTCCGGACGCGATCGTGGCGGCGATGTCGGCGGCGGTGCAGTCGCACGGACCGTCGACGATGTGCCCGGCCGCAGCGGTCAGATCCGCGGCGGCCTGGTCGTGGTCGAGCACCCCGGCCCCGACGAGCTGTCCGAGGGCGCGAGCGGCGGTGAACACCGCGGCGTTGTGACCCCCACGGCCGGCTGCAGCGACCCGCTGCAGCTCGGCCAGCACGATCGTCGACACGTAGGCCCCGGCGTCGCGCGGCGTGGTGGTGGGCCGCTCAGACGGCGCTGAGATGGCCGTGGCGGGGCGAACGGACAGGTGCCAGACCAACCACCCCGGCAGCGGGGGCGGGTCGGTGTCGTCGAGCAGTTCGTAGGAGCCGTTCGGGAGTCGGCTGCCGGGGGCGAGCACCTGCCCGCCGTGTCCGCGGCTGTCGAGCATCGGTCCGAGCGTGCGGGCTGTGTTGCCGAGCCGGACCGCGGGGGCCTGGAAGTACAGGTGTCGGCCGCCGGACGGTGTGGCGACGGTCCAGGTGTCGGGCAGCTCGCCTCGGCCGGCGGCGAGGCCGGCGAGCACGGCGGCGCCGTCGCGGGTCTGGTCGGGGTCGGTCGGCTTGGGGGTGTCGCAGTCGATGACCAGGAGCCGGGAGGGGCCGCAGGCGATTCCGGCGTTGTGGTCGGGGTGGGCGGTGAAGTAGTCCACGATGGTCTCCGGGTGAGTGGTGGCGCGGGACTCCCACGCCGGGATGGCGGGCTGCTTGCGGCCGGGCAGGACCGGGAAGAGGTGCCAGCCGCGGGCAGCGAGGTCGAGCCAGCCGGCGAGACGAGCACGGGCTGCGGGACTGCCGGAACGGTCACTCTGTGTCGACATTGGGGCTCCTGATTTCGGCATGGGTCTAGCGCCGCAGCACCCGCGTGGATGCTGTGTGGAGGGGTTTCCGGGTGTGTTCGCCCTGGTGGTGCTAGGTTGCTAGCGGGCTGTTCAGATGCGGTTTGATGCGCTAGCGGCGGGTGCTAGGTCTAGCGGGGCTCACTGCTAGTCGCACCCGCCGCCGTGCTGTTCCGTCTGGCTACTCGGTGTCACCGTCGGTGCCGGTGCGGCGCCGCCGTTCTGCGGTCTCCCACGCGGTCGTGATGGCGTCGCGGTGGTAGCCGCGCCGGTTGCGCCCGTCGCCGGTCTGCGGGTCGGTGCCCCACACCTGCTTGGGCTCGACCCCGTACGGGCGCAGGGCGGCGGCGAGCGTCGCCGGGGTGGTGCCGGTGTAGGTGATCGGCCACTGCTCGACCAGCCGGGCGGCGATGACGTCGGACCACAGCCGGTCCTCGCCCGGGGCGAACACCACCGCGACGTCCCCGAGCACCGACCGCGACGGTCCGTCGGTCTGCTCCGTCGTCTCGCCGACGGCGTGGCCGGACAGGGTGCCGGCGGCCTCTCGCAGTGCCCGGGCGCGCGGCGATGGTCTCCGCGGCGGGTGCGTCGATGTAGGCCGAGCGCACGATCTGCGGCTCGTCGGCGGCGCCGACGAGGTAGCCGATGCCCTTGTCCTTGGCGGTGAACGTGGTTGCCCGAATTCCGTTCTTGTAGGCGCTGGTGCCGAGCACCATGTCGTTCTCGGTCTGGCCCATCACCCGCAGGCAGAACCGGGTGCCGACGTTCGCGCTGACCCCGGTGGGCAGCGACTTCGCGTCCGGGCGCTGCGTGGCGAGGATGAGGATGATTCCCATCGCCGGGCCGCGCTTGATGATGCCGGTCGCGAGCCGGTCGGCCTCGTCCTTGAAGTCGGGGTGGGAGAACAGCTCCTGGCACTCGTCGACTGCCAGGACGATCGGGAACAGGCCCAGGTCACGGCGCGCGGAGATCTGCGGGGTGACCTTGTTCTCCGGGCACAGCTCCCGCGGCAGCTCCCGGATGCGCTTGGCCCGGGTGTTGAGCTCGGCGTACAGCTCGCGCAGCGACTCCATCGCCAGTTCCAGCGTGGCGTCGTCGGCGCCGGAGGCGTAGCGGTGCGCGCACCCCTCCATCGGCGACAGGTCCCCGGTGCCCTTCAGCTCGAAGATCCGTAGCTGTGCGGTCGGGTCCAGGGCGCAGGCCAGCAGCAGCACCCGCAGCGCGAACGTCTTCCCCACCCGCGGCATCGCCCCGATCAGGACTCCTGTGAACATCAGCAGGATCGACACCGACCGGCCGCGCTGGTCGGCACCGAACGGGACGGGCTTGAACAGGTCGACCTCGCCGTGCGTGGCGAGCGGCCATGGGCGCGGGCGGGCCTGGCTCATGTCCTGGTCGCCGACCCACAGCACGAGACGGCCGGCGTGGGCGTCGTGCGCGGGCTCGGGCCACACGCAGCCCAGCGGGCGGCGCAGGCCGGACGCGAGCCGGTCGCGGCGCTCGACGATGTCGGTCACCGTCACCCCGAAGGGCAGGTCGACGTCCGCGCGCCAGCCCGGACCGTCGCGGGTGATCGGTGCGGGGAAGGTGATCCCGTTGGGCCCCTTGGAGAGCGCCTTGTTCATCTCGCCCAGACCGAGCGCGCCCAGGGCTCGCACGACCATCTCCGAGGTGAGCCGGGTCGGCCGGTGGGTGACCACCGACCGCCCGGTGACCGGCTTGTCGGCCGGCGACCCGACCCAGCCGAGCACCAGCACCCCGGCGAGCAGCAGGACGGCGAGCAGCCACGGCGGGGCGAAGGTCCACAGCGCCACCAGGGCACCGGCGCCGCCGAGCACCGCGGCGGCGAGCAGCCGGCGCCGGACCGCGATCCGCTCGGTGCGAGCGGCGGTCAGTCGCAGGTAGTGGTCCGGCTCACCGGAGCGGATGGCCTGCTCCCGCAGCGGGCGGGACTCGGCGTCGCCGGCCCAACGAGCGGCGCCGGCGACCGCGGTCACCGCGCCCAGCGGGGCGCGGGCGGTGAGGCGGGCGGCGTAGAGGGGTGCACGGACGGTGTGGAACCCGGTGGAGTGCCACGCCCATCCGGCGGCCCAGCGGGCGGCGGCCGCGATGTCCTCCCGGCTGCGCAGCCACGGTGCCACGACCGGTCGGCGGGACACCTCACGGCGCCACGGCAGCGCCACGTCCGCCCCGGTGGGCGGGTCCACCGCCACGTGCTGCACATCGGTGTCGTCGACGATCTCGCCCTCGACCACCGCCGGGCCCGGCTGCTCGACAGGGCGGGGGCGGAAGTTCAGCACCCGGGCGCCGGGGTCGTCGTGAACGGTGCCGGCCGCGGGCTCGTGAACCGGCGTCGACTGGTCGTCGCGGGTCGGGTCGTTGGGCTGCTCGGACATCACGCAGCCACCTCCTCACCGGCCGGCGGCCGGCTGTCATGGGAACGAGCGGAGTCGATCGAGGCGGGCGTAGCACGCAGGGCGGCGGCGACCTTGACGCTGGTGCCGGCCGAGCAGCCCGTCACCTGCCGGCACCACGCCGGGGTGACGTCGACCTGCTCGCCGGCGTCCCGGGCGCTGTCGAGCGCTTCGGACGCGGCACGGACGTAGTCGGCCAGCAGCCGACGCGGCCGGGCCGCCGCCTTCCGCCTGCCAGCGGCACGTGACGCCCGGACCGGTGCCGGTGCGATTCGCGGGGCAGGTTCGGCGACCGGCTCGTGAACGTCCGGGTCGACCGGGCCGCGAACCACCGGAGTCTGCTCGGCGGTCGGCACCGGTCCCGCCGCGACCGCGCGGTGCACGGCCTCGGTCAGCCGGTCACGCAGGACCGGGCCGGTCTCAGCGGTCGCGAACACCACCAGCGGCGGCACCGAGTGCAGCACCACCCCGGCCGCGGAGAACGGCGCGTCGCCCAGGCCCCACGAGGTCCAGGTGTTCATGACGTAGGTGGCGGCGAAGGTCAGCCACTTCGTCCGCCGTGCCCAGGACGGCAACGCGACCTGGTAGCGGGCGGTGACCTGCTCGGCGCGCAGCACCGCGAGCAGCACCAGCGACACCATCGGGTCCAGCAGCCATGCGACCCACCACGCGGCCGACCACGTCGGAGCGCCGGCGGCGGCGAAGCTCTGGACGTTGACCATCGTGAAGGCCAGACCGAGCACGATTCCGGCCCACAGCAGCCCGTCCACCTGCGCACGCACTCGTTCGACCCGCAGCGCGATCACGTCCGGATCGGTGGTCAGCGCTCGGACCCGGGCAGCGTCGGCGGCCTGCTCGGCGAGGCGCTCCACCGCGGCGTTCATCGGACACCCCGCGACGAGACGCGGACGACGTCGTCAGGGCCGGCGAGCATCCGCGCCACGGTCACCCCGGCGATCAGCGCCGGGACGCCGAGCACGATGACCCACGCGATCGGGTCGGCCGAGAGCTTCACGACCGCCCACTGCACCCCGACCACCACAGCCGCGGTCATCACGATCCGGGCGGCGTTGTTGCCGATACGGCCGGCGTGGTGGATCGACTTCTGCACCTTGCGTCCGGCGCGGGCACCGGCCGCCCATGACCACATCAGGACGAGCCCGGCCAGGACGCCGAGCGCGACGGCGATCGTCTGCCCGTTCACCGCTGCTCACCCCCGGCCGGGGTGGCGGGCCGGGGCCCGTTCGGCTCTACCATCGCGGTCTCCTCACGTGCGTTCTGCTGGTGGGGGAGAGCCAGCCCGGCGGCTACATCCGCCAAGATCCCGTCGCCGGGCTGGTGCCCACTGCGGTTTCCGTTGCGGCGTGCCGGCTGCGGGCGCAGCTCGCCACGTTCGAGCGCGGCGATGTAGGCGTCGGCCGCGCGCTCGTCGGCTCGTCTCGATGCCGCGTCTGCCTGGGTCACGTGCCGCTCGTCGACGTGGTCGCAGCGCCGGCATGTCCGCCACTCCCACCCGCAGCCCTCCCACGAGGACGGGTCCTGCCACGGCTCGCAGGTCGAGTGCTCCCACAACGACCCGTCGCAGGCGCACGCCCGCCACATCGGGGCGGGGCCGAAGTCGTGACCGAGCAGCCGGCACAGCGCCGGGTCGGCACACGCCGGGCACAGCAGCCGGCCGGACAGCCGGACCACCCAGCCGGCGGCGCGGGCCGCCGCCAGTCCGTCGGTCGTCGTCCGCACCTGATCGGTACCGGCCAGGGCAATTGCGCAGTCGTCGCAGCCGACGGTGATCCGCAGCGCGATCACGCCGCCTCACCCCCGTAGCTCGGCGCGGGCGCGGTGACCTGCGCTGCGCGGGTCATCCGGGTCATGGCCCGGCGGGTGCTGCGCCGGCGCCGGCGCTCGGCCAGCTCCACCAACGCCCCGTCCACCGGCGCCGGCCGCGGGATCCGGGCCGGACCCCACTCCTCGGCGATGACGCGGTCCCAGAACTCGTGCAGCGCCTCGCGCTGCTCGTCGGCCAGGGGCGCGGTGCAGTCGTCCAGCCCGGTGGTGTCGTGTCGATCCGTGTGCATGACGCTCCGATCCGTCTTAATACGGTTGCTGTGATTGCGACGGTAAGGCTCCACCGTCGCAACGTCAACCGCCGTCTTGAGACGGCGAGTAGCCTCGCCGGCATGGCTGCGCCCGACACCGAGCCCGACGACGCCGAGCCGCGCCACGCGAGCCACCGCGTCGCCGAGCTGCTCGCCCGTGACATCGACGCCGGCACCTACGGGCCGGGGGAGCGGCTGCCCTCCTACCGGCAGATCGCGACCGACCACGACATCGCCGTGAACACCGCCCAGGCGGCGGTCCGGCTCCTCGTCGCCTCCGGCCGGGCCGTCGTGCGCCCCAGCAGCGGCGCGTTCGTCGCCGACGAGCCGACCGGCGCGACCCGGACCACCGCGGCGGACCGGCTCGAACTCGCCGCGCTGCGCGACCAGGTCCGCCGGGCGAAGGCCACGCTCAACGACGTCGAACGAGCCATCGGCGAGATGCTCGACCGGGCGCCGGCGTCCGGTTCGGACTCGGGTTCGTAGTGCTCGTCTCGGTGCCATGAACCGAGAATCGAGTCTGCGGGCGAATGAGTCCAAGGACCCTCTGACCTACCCCGTGACCTGCTAGGACTACCAGGCATACGCACTGGTCGGAGCCCGCGACCGCGGGGCCGGCGACCGAGAGGAAGGCGGAGAATTCTCGTGCCAGACGAGCCGTGGCTGTCGTCTCCCGCGTCATCGGAGCTGGAACTGAACACCGACCTGCTCGGAGAGGTCCTGCGCGAGTACCGCCGCGCCAACAAGATCAATCAGGCCGATCTGGCCCAACTGCTGCACCTGGATCAGTCCTACGTCTCCAAGATCGAGACCGGGAAGCGCCGGGTGACCGACATCGAGATGCTGCTGCGCATCGCCCAGCAGCTCAACATCTCGCCGGCCCGTCTCGGACTGTCGGACGAGCTGCTACGGCCGGTGGCCGAGCCGTCGGACTCGCGGTTGGTCGGCGACGTCGACCCGGTGGCGGTGAGCCAGGAGAAGTGGCGCCGGACGCGCCGTGCGCTCAACCGGTCCCGCCGGGAGCTGGCCCAGCGGGCAGCCGACCTCTACCAACCCGACGTCCGGGTCGGGGACCTGACGTTCCTGGCGCTGCCGCAGTGGACGCCGGAGCGGCCGATCCCGCTCGACGACATCCGCCTGGAGTGGAGCGACAACCCGACCCCGGTCAGCATCACCGGGAGCGAACCGGAAGCAGCGGCCACGCTGCCGCTGAGGGCACCGGGGAAGTCGTTCCCGCGCTACACCTCTGCCGTGCGCTACCTCGACCCGCCCAAGCTGTTCGAGAACCGCACCAGCTACCGCCTGCTCGACGTCGACCTACGCGACGACCCGCGCATGACGTTCGGGCTTGCGGCCTACTTCGACAAGCTCGATCTGGCCGAAGCGATCGCGCACGAGATGGCTCTTGCCGCCGAGCGAGCCGGGAAGAAGCTCGACTGGAGTGAGCTGCCGTTGCGGGGCCTCATCGGGGACCCGTTCGATATGGAACGGCGCTACATCATCCCGGCCATCGAAACGCTCACACTGCGCCGCAACCGTGAGACTGGCGAGGCAACCTTCTTGCTGCACTGGCGTGATCCGGCGAAGGTTGCGACGTCAGCGGGCATCTACGGGCTGATCCCGGCGGGGGAGTTCCAACCGTCTACCGTCGCTACCCACGATCGAGAGAACGACTTCAGTCTGTGGCGCAGCATGGTCCGCGAGTACAGCGAAGAGATCCTTGGCGACCCGGAGCGGGACGGTAGCTCTGGCGAACCGCTCGTCTACGAGGACTGGCCGCTCTTCAAGGACCTGGAGCGGGCACGGCGGGATGGTCGGATCATCCCGTACTGCCTCGGGATTGGGCTCGACACCCTTACGCTGACGGCGACTATCCTAACCGTCGTCGTTTTCGACGACGACGCGTTCGATGAGTTATTCGGTGACGCCGTATCGGTTAACTCAGAGGGGTCGCTCGTCAGTTCATCCGATGTCGTGAATGTGACGGATGGGCTCCGATTCTCCGATGATAATGTGAATCGTCTACTGAGTAGTGAGCCAGTGGCTTCGCCCGGCGCATGTATTCTGAAGCGGGCATTTGAAGCGCGAGCAATATTGCTCAGCTGATCGGAGTGGCGTCATCGGCCGAACCAAGGCCTCAGATCGAATCGCTCAGGGCACAAGGGGTCTGGTGCGCCTCGAAGACCTTCAATTGCAGCGCTGTTGCTCGTGCGCAGGATTGCTGCAAGTTCGCCGTACAGATCTCCGGAGGCGTAGGTCGGCACGTCGACTGCAAGGACTTTAGTGCGCTCTCTGTGGTCGACATAGAACCTGATCCATTCCGGCTCAAGTTGAATAAATCCGACTGCCCTGAGTTCGCCGTCTCCCTCAGTCTCGCCGAGCTTAAACGTCGACCAGGCTGAGTAGAAGAGGCCGTCAGTCGGACTCCCCGCTGAGTTGTCCGCAGAATCTCCAGGCAAGGTGGCGGCCTCGTAGACCGGTGTGCCCAGCAGTCCTCTGGGGTAGGACTCACTCTGCTGCGCGGCATGATGCAAGTCGACTCGCTCGGCGGCTCTGATCGTAGCCACGACATATTGAGTTGTGGTAATCCGCCCTTCCTCCGGCGTTAGAAGGAAGCGTATTCCGTAGCGCTCCGACAGCGATTCCGGGCGCGATACCCAAACGATGAAGCTTTCAGGCGAGTCGCGCGCAACTCCGCAAATACTCGCCGTAGCATTGACCAGCGCCCTTGTGAGTGGAACCAAGCTTCGCGCGACGGCGTTATAGGCGTGATCGAGTACGGCGGGAGGGGGTGTTGTCGATCTATCTCGACTATCCATCAGACTACTCCCTTGATCACTGGTTGACTTCGTTGGGGCACCGGTTCTGCGGGGCGTTCTCGCAGTACGCCGAAATTGTACCAATAGGTCGACCGTCAGTGGCAACGTAACGACCGTCGTTGGACACGAAGTTGTCCCAGTGGATTACCCTGATGACGGCTATCCGGGTGCCGACCTGGTTGGTGAGAACGGACTGATATTCTCTACGGAAGCCCTCCGGGGGCTGCACTGGAACTGTATCCTGAATTGCGGCAGCAATCGGTCTATCTGAGAACAAGTTGTGCCTTGCGGCATAGTGCGCGTAGCCAATCTCGGAGTTCCCTTCCCGGGTTACGCCGTCAGTTCCCTCTCGGTCAATGAACGTCCAGCGGATAGTCTGGTTCCATGCGGGACCCGGCTGGGCGGGCCGGGATTCAAAGGATGCCGGCTCGACGCGCGCCCCTTCTGGAACGGGCTGAACTGGCTCTGACATGCGTTCAGCGCCGAATATCTCTGAATACTCGGCGGCCGACATAAAGGTGAATACCTGCTCGCTCTCCTGGTCTGGCTGCTCGCTTGCGAACGCGGTCGCTGAACTGGTGGCAAAGATTGCTGCGGCCGTCACGATACCTGTAATAGTTCGTCTTCTGGACATATCGAGAACATTCCGAAAACTGCGACTCAGGTAACGGTGGCGCCGCAGGTTCACCTGAAAGGTCACACGCGGTCCGACGGAGGACTGCTCTCTGTGATATCTCTTGCGCTGCAAGGGGTATGCCCCTGCCGGGGGCGTTCCCGACCAGGCTGACGTCGCGCGGGAGCCCGAGTGGACCGTGCCTCGTGTCCGACTGCCCTGGCCGCGGCGACTGGTTGCGTTCTTGGTTGCAGTTGAGTGCGCTCATCGTCGCGCCCGGGCCGGCATGGGCGCGGTTCCACCAGGGCGCCGATCGAGGGCAACCGAGACTGGACTGTGGTGTGCCGTCCTTGAAAGCGAGCGTCCGAAAGGACCGCGGGTTCGAATCCCGCCGCTTCCGCCACAGGTCAGAGGCATGATCGACGATCACGACCGGTCCGCCTGATCCTCGTTGACAACAACCGGCGACAACAACCCGCCGGTGACAGCGGTACTGAGCTGGGACAGAGCGGCGGCCTTCTCGTCGACATTGCCGTGGGCGTAGACGGTCATCGTGACCTTGACGTCGCTGTGCCCGACGATCTCCCGGACCACGTGCGGCGGGACGCCGAGCGCGAGCAGCAGCGACACCGCGGTGTGCCGCAGGTCGTGGAACCGCATCCGCCCGAGGCCGGCCGCCGTGCGGATCACGTGCCACTGCGCGGCCAGCGTGCGCGGCGAGTACACCGCGATGGTCGATTGGGTCGCGACCCACCGGCCGGACTTCCGTGGATCTTCAGCGGTACCGCATCGCATCGCTATGACGATCGGGGGCTCAACAGCGACGACACCACCAGGGCAACGATGGATCGGCCATCGGGTTGGGCAGAGTCTTCCGGGCGAACAGCTCGTCGAGGGGACGAACTGCCTTCCGCAGGGGTGCGCCCTGACGGGCTGACAGTGCGCGCATGCCCTCTTCTAGGGTGTTGCGAGCGATGGGGCCGACGAACTGGACCCAGTCGTTGTTGTGGCCCTGAAGCTGTGCGTGCGGAAGATGTGCAACCCGGCGCCATGTCGCCAGATACGTGGCCATACGGCTGGAGGTGAGCAAGCGCCGGTCGAGTCGGTCGAGCGCACGGCTCGTCGACAGCGGAACACCATGAATCGGCGTGGGATGCGGCCGGGTGAGCAGCCCCCGGACACGTTTAGGCCGCCTACGCGGCATCGGCCTTTGGGATCGAGATCATGAGCTCACGGTACTCGGACCGGAGTCGAGCCCGTACTGGTCGATCGTCGAGCGACCGTACTGACTACAACCGTGACTGCAACCCACAGAAGAACGACGACACCCCACCGGGCACCGGTGGGCGCCTGAGCAGGCAGATCCTGGCCGCGACCTGGCGTCCCAGTGGCCTTGAAAGCGAGCGTCCGAAAGGACCGCGGGTTCGAATCCCGCCGCTTCCGCCACAGGTCAGAGGCGTGATCAGTGCTCACGACCGCTCCGGCTGAGCGCCGTCGACCGCCCGGGCCCCGACCGCGTCGGTGCCGAGCCACGAACCCAGCGTGAGCGTGCGGGACCGTTACGCTGGCGCAGTGCACTGGAGCCCGCTGGTCCCCGAGCTCGTGGTGACGGATCTACGGGCCAGCGTCTCGTTCTGGGTGGACGTGCTGGGCGCCGAGGTCCTGTTCGAACGGCCCGACCCGCCGTTCGTCTACCTCGGACTGGGCGAGGCACAGGTCATGCTGGAGCAGGATCACGACGGCGCGTGGGTGACCGCGGACCCGGTGCGGCCACGGGGGCGCGGCGTGAACCTCCAGATCGAGGTCGCCGACGTCGCCGCGATCGCCACCCGCTGCGCAGAGGCCGGTATCCGGCCGTTCCGGGATCTGCACGAGTCGTGGTACGACGTCGGGGACGGTGCCCGGGAAGGCCAGCTGGAGTTCCTCGTGCAGGATCCCGACGGTTACCTGCTCCGTACGGTCCAGCCGCTCGGTCGCACACCCTCCTGAGGGGACGCACGGGCCGCCGGGTCAGCCATCGGCGAGCGCGTCGTCGAGGGCGCGGCGTAGATCGTCGACGGAGCGCGGATCGAGCCGTTCGCCGTCGACGAAGAACGTCGGGGTTCCCTGCACCCCGAGGGTGTAGCCGTCGCGGCGGTCCGCGTCGATCCGTTCCATGGTGGCCGGGTCGTTGTAGACGGCGTCGAAACGAGCCATGTCCAGGCCGAGGTCACGGGCGTAGCCGCGGAACCGGTCGTCCATCGGGGTCTGCTGCTCGCCCCACTCGCTCTGGGTCTCGAACATCCGCTTGTACATCGGCTCCAGGGCACCTTGCTGCGCGGCGGCCTCGACCGCCCGGGCCGCGCGTTCGGCGTTGACGTGGCTCGGGACCGGGAAGTAGCGGATGACGAAGTCGACCCGGTCTCCGTACTCGGCGCGAAGCTGTTCGACAGCCGGGTAGGCAGCACCGCAGGCCTCGCACTCGAAATCGAGGAACTCGACGAAGTCGACGGTGGCGCCGGGTGCGTCGTTCAGGCGCAGGCTGTTCTCGCGGGCCGCCGTCGACGCCGCGGCGGCCGGGTCGGAGACGTCCTCGGCGGCGTAACGGTTGATGCCGAACAGCACACCGACGCCTGCGACGAAGACGGCGACGATGACGAGCGAGAAGCGCAGGTTGGACATTCCGCGGGGCGAACCCGGCATGCGGCTCGTGCGTGTTGTACGGGACATGTGACGCCTTTCAGGCAAGTGGCTCTGCCGGTTGCTGTGGTCGTCGTGAACATCGGGACCCGGGGGCCGCCGGGGAACGGGCTGCTCGTCCTGTCATCCGGTCAGTTCCAGCCCGCGTCCGCGCAGCCAGCCGACGGGGTCGACCCGGTCCCCCGAGACCGATCCCTGCCGGATCTCCAGGTGCAGGTGGGGGCCGGTGGACTGGCCACGGTTGCCGACCTCGGCGATCCGGTCCCCGGCCGACACCCGATCTCCCACGGCTACGAACGCCTCGTTGATGTGCCCGTAGACCGAGCGGGATCCGTCGGAGTGCCGGAGCACGACCCACAGCCCGAATCCACCGGCCGGCCCGGACCTCTCCACGACGCCGTCGGCGACCGCGAAGATCGGCGTCCCGATCCGGTTGGCGATGTCGAGGCCGTAGTGCGTGGTGCCCCACCGGGGTCCGGCCAGGGAGGTGATCCGGCCCGAGACCGGCTGCACCGTCACCTCACCGCCCTGCACCGCGGCCGCCGGGGCTCCTCCGGCGCGGGCGGTCGAGACCAGGGTGGATCGTCGCTGTGCCTCCTGCGCGGCACGGGCGCCCTTGGCCAGTGCGGCCACGTCGTCCGGCGTGGCCGCACCGGGCAGGGGCCGGACGGTCTCGTCGACCGTCCCGCTCGTGCTCGTGATCGGCTGGAACGCCAGCACCGCTACGGGTCGGGCCCCGGCATCGAGATCGGGAAGCGCGAGTTGGTCGTAGACGGTCTGGCCGCCGGCCACCAGGGCACCGGCGGTGAGCGCGAACAACGCTCCACCCACCGCCGGCGGCGGAGCAGGCCGTGCGAGAGCTACGGACGGACAAGACGACATACGGGTGTCCCCGGATCTGTGGAGGCTGCGGGCATAGGGGCGCGCAGCAACCTCTAGATCCGGAAGACCTGCAGGTCAGCGAGGGTAGATCCGGAATCCCGCAGCGGCGCGGGATCGGTTTCCCCCGGGCCCGGGGGGCTCACCGGGACGGGCCGGACACAGGTCGCGGTCGGTCCCGGCACGACGAACGAAGCATCTGCGGTGGCGCCGCGCGCCGGTGACGCGGCGGCGTGATCGGTGTCCAGCAGGGGAGCGCCGTGGCACTCGTGGCGCTGCTCCCCGGCGGCGAGTGAGGCGACCGGGGCCGTCGGCGCTCCGGCGGTGACCAGCCCTGTCGCGAGGACCGCGAGCACGGCGAGTGCGATCGCACTCGACCATCGGGCGACTCGCCGCACGTGCACTCCCTCCGACAGGGCGGAGACTAGCCGTCCTCTCGACGCAGGCGTCCCTCGGCCACCGGCCGGCCCGCGGACCACGCGATCCGGGTCTCGGAGTGACACGTCGGCGCACCCGCCCCCGGGAGTGTGACAACCTCCGCCGGATTCACGCGTCCCACGTTACGGAGAGCCCCACGCATCGTTACACCCAGTAGCGGGGTACCCACGTGAGTTCGCGAACAGGAGTACGGATGCGGAACCGGACAGTCCGACATACCCGCCGCCGACGGATCGTCGTCACCGCCGTGGTGATGGCGGCGGGCGTCGGCCTGGCCGGCACCGCGCTGGCCGAGGTCGAACAGAGTGACGTCGCCCAGCAGGCGCACGCCGAGGCCCTGGCCCCCGGCACCCCGTGCTCGGTCTCCACCCGGGCATGTGTCGATCTCGAGTCACAGCAGGCCTGGCTGGTCCGCGACGGCGAGGTGACCCGCGGGCCGGTGCCGATCGCATCGGGCGGTGCCGGCCAGGAGACACCGGTGGGGCACTCGTTCCGCGTGTACCGCAAGAACAAGGATCACGTCAGCGGAGAGTTCAACGGCCCCGACGGCAACCCGGCCCCGATGCCGTGGTCGGTCTTCTTCGCCGACGGCGGGGTCGCCTTCCACGGTGGCGACCGGGAACGGGCCTCCGCGGGCTGTGTGAAGCTCGACCTGCCCGAGGCGGAGGCGTTCTTCAACGATCTCGCCGAGGGCGACAAGGTCCAGGTCGTCAACGCCTCCGTCGAGCAGGCCGCCCGCGGCGCTGCCCCGGCGACCGGCTGACCGGGTCGAGCCGGGCACCTCGCCGAGGGGCCCGGGCCGGCCGGGGGAGACGGCGCGGGAGGACGAGACCGGCGGCCACGGTCGCCACGTCGCGGGTGGAGCTGGACCCCGAACGTCGGGTCCGGGGGAACCCGGGTGTCCCGGGCGGCCGGGCGGCTTACCGTCGGAATCGTGAACGCACCGCGGGACCTGCGTGTCTCCCACGCCGAACGCGCCTACGTCGCCACGCTGCTGGACGGCCACCATGCCGAGGGCAGGATCGACGGAGCCGAGCTCGCCGAGCGCTTGACCTCGGTCACCACCTCGGTGACCCGCGCCGACCTGAGCCGGGTCCTCGCCGATCTTCCGGGGGCGGCCGACGCCGTCCCCACCCGCGAGGTGCTCGACCTGACGAACACCGCCGGCGACCTGCGCCGGTCGGGGGAATGGTTGGTGCCGCCCCGCGTCGTCGTACGGTCCCGCTTCGGGAACGCCCGGCTGGACATGCGGCGGGCCCGGTTCGTCACCGGTGACGTGGTGATCGAGTCGGACCTGACCGTCGGGAACCTGGACATCAGGCTCCCGCGGGGCGCGACCGTCGATCTCACGGCCGCGCGGACGCGGTTCGGGACGGTTCGGGACCGGCTGGGCGGGTCGGCAGGGAAGGGGGTGCCGCACGTGGTCGTCGTCGGCGGGGCGTGGTTCGGGAACGTCACGGTCCGCTGAGCGCCGCGTGGGCCGAGCACCACGGGAGCCCGCCCGGCCCGGTCGTCGTCACCCATCGCGGTCCGCTGTCGGGTCCGGACCGACGGTAGGAGGCTGCGGTCGGGCCGCCGTGGACGAACGGGAACTCGCGTTGCGGTACTTGCGCTCGGCGAACGCGTGGGCGTCCAGGAGAAGCGCGAGCGCGAGCGGCCAGGTGGCTTCCGGATTCAGCACCGACACCCAGTGGTACGACGCGTACACGGGGTGCGGGAACAGCACGTCGAGTGCGGTCGGATCGTGGTCCTCCGGTTCCGGGAACAGTTCCCGGAACCGCCGCGTCGGGAGCCCGATGTTCAACCGGTACACGCCGGGTCGGCCCAGGTCGGAGGCGGTGTCGTTGACGTCGGAACGGACGACGGTGGCCCAGCCCTGGCGCGGGCGTCGCTCGAGGTCGTGGTCCGGATCGTGAACGGCGAAGGTGTCGCCGTTCGCCTCGATCAACCGGGTGTGCGGAAAGGTCGCGAGAACTGCGATGACGTCGTCGGAATGCACCGTGCCACTCGAGCACGTTTCCATGATCGGATGCGCGGATCAAGTGACGCAGTTCACATCGAAGCCACGGGTCCGACGTCGTGCAACGGCCGGCATGTCGGACCCTCCTGCCACGATCCCGGTATGACGACCACCGACCGCGCCGTACCCCCGACGGAGGGCACCGAGATCGCCACGCTGGACGGGTGGCTCGACTTCTATCGCGCGACCCTGATCGCGAGATGCAGCGGGCTGGGCGACGACCGGCTCCGCGTGGCGCCGCTGCCACCGTCGTCCATGACCCTGCTGGGTCTGGTCCGCCACCTGGCTGCCGTCGAACGCCACTGGTTCCGTGTCGTTCTCGCAGGTGAGGGCGTGCCACCGCTGTTCGATCCCGAACCGGGTACGGGTCACGACGGCGGGTTCGAACTCGACGACAGCGGGATCGGCGAAGCGCTGGCGGTCTGGGAGCGCGAGGTCGCGTCCGCCCGCGCTGCCCGCGCGACGGCCGGACCCGACGGAGCCGGATCGCTCGGCGGTCGGCCGGTCTCGGCGCGCTGGATCGTCGTCCACATGATCGCGGAGTACGCGCGGCACTGCGGGCACGCCGATCTAATCCGGGAGCGGCTGGACGGGCGTACCGGTGTGTGACCGTCCCCGTTCAGCCGAACCCGCGGAAGACGCGGTCGGGCTGCAGCTGTGCGTGGTCGGCGTAGGCCGCGAACCCGATGTCCGACGCGGAGTCCCGGACGCTCCGCAGGTGCGCCGCAGCGATCCGGGCGGTGCGCCCGGGCTCATCACGCAGGTCGGCCACCACCAGCGGGAACTCGTGGTCGGTCAGGGTCCGCTCGTCCACCACGAACAACAGGGGGTGGATCTCGCCGATCCCGTCGTCCAGCGCGGAGGCCACCACCCGGTCGACCGGCCAGTCGCCGAACAGGTCCTCGACGACGACATCGAGCGTCACCGTGGCGATGATCCCGAGCAGCTCGTTCCACGGTCCCTCGCCGCTGTCGGTGGCGGTCCGGACCAGCGGGCACCGGCGGGTCGGGGGAAACTCCACCTCGGCCATCCTTCCGTGCCAGGCTGCGGTGGTGAGCAGCGCACCCAGTGTGGACGGCCGCCGGTTCGCGGGGGTCAGCAATTCCGCCGACGGTGAGGTCGGCCGGGGGACCGTCTTCACCTACCACGAGACCGACGGCCTGGTCTGGGCCGACTACGCGGGCGGCGCCGTGCGGCTCGGGCGGCTGGTCGGTACCCGCGACGGCGACGTCCTGCGGTTCCGCTACGTGCACGTCGGCGTCGACGGTGAGTCCAGCTCAGGGCGCTGCGAGGCGCGCCTGGAGGTGCTGGCCGACGGGCGGTTGCGGTCGCACGAGGACTGGTGCTGGGAGTCGCGGCCGGGCGCGGGGGCGAGCGTGGTGGAGGAGCTCCCGCCCGGTTGAGGCCGGGGCGCCGCACGGGGCCGGGTCACGGCGTCGACCGCGCGCTGACCGGGTCCGCTACGGGCTCGTCGTCGGGGACCCACCGGAGGATGTCGCCGGGCTGGCAGTCGAGCACCCGGCAGATCGCGTCGAGCGTGGTGAACCGGACCGCCTTGGCGCGGCCGTTCTTCAGGACGGCGACGTTGGCCGGGCTCAACCCGACGGCCTCGGCGAACTCGCCGACCGGCATCTTCCGTTGCGCGAGCAGCACGTCGAGATCGACCACGATCGCCATCAGACGACCTGCTCCAGCTCGCGCCGCAGCGCGGTCGCCTTGCGCAGCAGGCCGAGCATCACGGTCATGAGCAGGGCGAAGGCGATCCCGGCGATCCAGATTCCGGCGCCGAGCAGGATGAGCCCCGGCGCGTCGTCGAGCTCGCCGACCTGCGCGCACACCGCGCCGACGACGAGCGCGGCGACCAGCCCGGCGCCGGCGATCACCGGCACCCAGCGGAAGGCGCGCTCGTCGAAGATGGCCTCCCGGCGCACCATCGAGAGCAGGGCCCAGATCGCGACCAGCGCGACCTGCAGGCAGCCGAGCACGACGAGCGCCGCTGCCGCGTGCAGCAGATCCAGCGGGCCGGTCGTGCCGCGCAGCATCGCGTCCCCGAACACGACGACGATCACTGTCTGCGCGAACAACGAGCCGAGCGCGATGACGGCGAGCGCGGCGCGCAGGGCGCTCACGACCAGAGGTTGCATATATCGAGTTTCGATAGATTTCGCGCGATAGTCAAGAGGAGCGTTGCGGGGTGCACATCGGCGTCCTACCGGCCCAATCCGCGCGCCCGCCCGGCCGAACCCGAGTGAACATCAGGGGGAACCCTGAGTTCGGACCTCTCGGACCGGGCATCCTGGACACATGCTGCGGCTGATCCTGAACGTCATCTGGCTGGTGCTCTCGGGCTTCTGGCTGTTCCTGGGCTACCTGGCGGCCGGGATCGTGGCCTGCGTCCTGATCGTGACGATCCCGTTCGGCATCGCGGCGTTCCGGATCGGCTTCTACGCGCTGTGGCCGTTCGGCCGGGACGTGGTGCGCCGCCCGTCGGCGGGGGTCGCGTCGACCATCGGCAACGTGCTGTGGATCCTGCTGTTCGGCTGGTGGTTGATCCTGGGGCACATCGCCACCGCGCTCGCACTCGCCGTCACGATCATCGGCCTGCCGCTGGCCTGGGCGAACCTGAAGCTGATCCCGGTGTCGCTGTTCCCGCTGGGCTCGCTGATCGTCGACGCCGACGCCTACGTGCCCGGCTCGCGCATCGCGGCCTGATCCCCGGCGCCCGCCCGCCGAGATGCAGCTCAGGGGGAATTGTTGATCTTTGCGGCCCGCTGAGCTGCATCTCGGTGGTGCGGGGGTGCGGCGCGGCCCGGAAAGGTGCGGTGCGCGGGCGCGCGGCGGGGGAGGTGCGGCGCGCGGGGGCGCGGCACCACACGGAAGGCGCGGCGCGGGCGAGCGCGGCGCGGTGTGGGGTGCCGCGGGGCCCGGCGCGCAGCGGTGCGGGGGCGCGGTCAGTCCGGGTCGGTCAGGAACTCCGCACCGGCCCGCTGCAGGAGGTCCGGATCGTGCACCCCGCACAGCTCGCGGGCCGAGTGCATGGACAGCACCGGGATCCCGACGTCGACGGTCCGGATCCCCAGCCGGGTCGCCATGATCGGCCCGACGGTGGAGCCGCAGGGCACGGTGTTCTTCGAGACGAACACCTGGTTGGGCACCTCGGCGACCCGGCAGGCCCGCTTCCAGGCGGCCGCGCCGGGCGCGTCGGTGGCGTAGCGCTGCACCGCGTTGACCTTCAGCGACGGGCCGTGGTTGGGCAGCGACAGGTGATCGGTGTCGTGCTTGTCCAGGTGGTTCGGGTGCGCCGCGTGCGTGACGTCCACGGACAGGCAGCGCGAGCGCGCGAACACGGTGCGGCGGTCGTCGAAGCCGCCGGCCAGCCGGGTCAGCACCGTCTCCAGCAGCGGGCCGGCGGCGCCGGTCGCGGAGTCCGAACCGATCTCCTCGTGGTCGAACCCGACGAACACCGGCACCGTCGCCGGATCCCGCCGGGCGGCGGTGAGCAGCGCCGAGATCCCGGCGTGCACCGACGCCAGGTTGTCCAACCGGGGCGCGGCCAGCAGCTCCTCGTCGCGGCCGAGGGTCGCCGGCGGGGTGAGGTCGACGGTGAACAGGTCGTGCGCGGCGACGTCGGCGGGATCCACGCCGGCGTGCGCGGCCAGGAACCCGACGAGATCACCGCCCGCCGGGTCGCCGATCCCCCAGATCGGCAGCAGGTGGCGCTGCGGGTCGAGGGTGAGGCCCTGGTTCACGCCCCGGTCGAGATGGATCGCCAGCTGCGGGATGCGCAGCAGCGGCCGGTCCACCAGCACCGGGACGACCCGGCCGTCGTAGAGCGCGAGCCGTCCGGCGAGCCCGAGGTCGCGGTCCAGCCACGAGTTCCACAGCGCACCGCCGTAGACCTCGACGCCGACCTGCCGCCAGCCCGCGGTCCCGACGTCCGGGTTCGGCTTGACCTTGAACCCGGGCGAGTCGGTGTGCGCGGCGAACACCCGCAGCGGCCGGGGCGCACCGGCGGGCTGCCACCAGGCCAGGATCGTGCCGTCACGCACCAGGTACCGGCCGCCGGCACCGTCGATCCACGGGCCGTCCTCGGGCTGCTCGACGAATCCGGCGGCGGTCAGCCTGCGGACGGCCTCGGCCACCGCGTGGTACGGCGACGGGCTCGCGGTCAGGAACGAGGCGAGGTCACGGGCAGCGTCGGTCACGTAGGGCATCCTGTCACCGATGGCGGGGACGACGACGGAGAGCTTCGACGTGGTGGTGGTCGGCGCCGGGTCCGCGGGCTGCGCGCTGGCCGGGCGGATCGCCGCGCGCGGTGTGCGGACGGCGCTGGTGGAGGCCGGTGCCGTCGTCGTCCCGCCGGAGTCGACGCCGATCGCCTCGCTCGCCGCGACCGCGCCCGGGCACGTGCTGAACTGGGCCTACCGCGCGACGCTGGCCCACGGCCGGGAAGCCACGGTGCCGCGCGGCCGGGTGCTCGGCGGCTCCGGGGCGATCAACGGTGGCTACTTCGTGCGCGCGGTGCCCGCCGACTTCGCCGACTGGGCCGTCCCGGGCTGGTCCTATGAGGACGTCCTGCCCTACTTCCGGCGCCTGGAGCGTGACCTGGACTTCTGTACCTCCGAGGTGCACGGCGACTCCGGTCCGCTGCGCATCTCCCGGCCGGCCGGGCCGCTCCTCGCGCCGGTCACCGAGCCGTTCCTGCAGGCCTGTGCGGTTCTCGGCTATCCGGCGGAGCCGGACAAGAACGGCGGCGACCCGCCCGGTGCGGGCCCGGTCCCGACCAACGCCGTCGACGGGCGGCGGGTCAGCTCCGCGACCGCCTATCTGCCTCCGCCGTGGGGCGACGCCGAGTGGTGCGACGCGCTGACCGTTCTCGGTGGCCGGGCCGTCGACGCCCTGCTGCACGCCGGCGGCCGGGTGCACGGCGTCCGGATCGGGGACGACGAGCTGCTCGCCGACGAGGTCGTCGTCGCGGCCGGCGCGGTCGGGACCCCGGCGCTGCTGCAACGGTCCGGGATCGGGCCGGAGGACACCCTGCGCTCGGCCGGGATCGCACTGCGGCACGAGCTGCCCGGTGTCGGGCGCGGCTGGTCGGACCATCCGTCGGTGTTCCTGCCGATGCGCAGCGGATTGCCCGATCCGCATCCGGACGCGGTGGCCGGGCAGGCCGCGCTGAACCTGGACTCGGGCACCGACCCGGCCGGTGACCTGGAGATCCTGCTGTTCGCGCACCCGTTCGCGCCGGGCGGGCCGGCGCACCTGATGTGCGCCGTGCAGCGCCCGGACAGCCGCGGGATGCTCGCCGTCACCTCACCGGACCCGGCGGACCCGCCCCGGCTGGACTTCCGCTACCTGCGCAGCACCTCGGACCGGCACCGGATGCGGGCCGCGGTGCGGGTCGGCGCGGACATCCTGCGGGTCGCGGGCTGGGACCGGGCCGGCCCCGGTGACGGCGGCCCGGCCGGTTGGGAGCTGGGCAACGACACCCGGCTCGACGAGTGGATCCAGGGCCGGCTGACGACCTCGGTGCACCTGTCCGGCAGCGCTGCGATGGGTACCGGACCGGACGCCGTCGTCGGCCCGGACCTGCGGGTGCACGGTCTGTCCGGGGTGCGGGTCGCGGACACCTCGATCCTGCCGTCGGTCCCGCGGCGCGGCCCGGCCGCGACCGCGGTGATGATCGGCGAGCGGGCCGCCGACCTGGTGACGGCGTCGTGATCCGCCGCGCCACCCCGGCCGACGCCCCGGCGTTGCGGGAGATCGAGCGGGCGGCCGGGGAACCGTTCCGGGAGCTCGGGCTGGACGTCGTCGCCGACGACGAACCGCCGCCGCGGCCGGCGATGCGCCGGGATCTCCCACTCGTAGTGTCGCCGGCATGACGACCGCGGAGAACCCGTTCCTCACCCCGAGCGCGCTGCCGTTCGCACTTCCCGACACCACCCGGATCCGCGACGACCACTACCTGCCCGCGTTCGAGGCCGGGATGGCGCAGCAGCGGGCCGAGGTGGCCGCGATCGTCGCCGATGACGAGCCGACGTTCGAGAACACGGTGGCCGCGCTGGAACGTTCCGGCGCGGTGCTGGACCGGGTGTCGGCGCTGTTCTTCACCCGGGTCTCGGCGCACACCTCGCCCGCGATCGCCGAGATCGAGGCCCGGGTCGCGCCGTTGCTCGCCGCCCATGCCGACGCGATCCGGCTCGATCCCGAGCTGTTCGCCCGGATCGACGCGCTGCACGCCCGCCGGGACACCCTCGGGCTCGACGCGGAGTCGCGGCGGCTGCTGGAACGTCACCACCGGGACATGGTCCGCGCCGGTGCGCAGCTCGGGGCGACCGAGCAGGCCCGGTTGCGCGAGCTGAACGAGGAGCTGTCCGGGCTGACCACGGCGTTCGGTGCGATGCTGCTGGCCGGGGCGAACGCGGCCGCCGTGCACGTCACCGACCGCTCCCGCCTCGACGGGCTCTCCGACGACGCGGTCGCCGCCGCCGCGGCCGCGGCCACCGACCGGGGGTACGACGACGGCTGGCTGCTCACCCTGGTGCTGCCGACGGGGCAGCCCGCGCTGGCGTCGCTGACCGACCGGACGCTGCGCGAGGAGCTGCACCGCGCGTCGGTCACCCGCGGGCAGCACGGCGAGCACGACACCCGGGAGACGGTGCTGCGGATCGTCCGGGTGCGTGCCGAGCGGGCGCGGTTGCTGGGCTACCCCGACCACGCGTCCTACGTGATCGACGACGCGACCGCCGGGACCGCGCAGGCGGTCCGGGAGATGCTGGAGTCGCTGGTCCGCGGCGCCGTCGCGAACGCCGAGCGGGAGCTGGCCGAGATCGCGGAGTCGGCCGGTCCGGATGCCGCGCCGATCGAGCCGTGGGACCGGGCCCGCTACGCCGAGCGGTACCGCCGCGAGCGGTTCGACGTGGACGACGCCGCACTGCGGCCGTACCTGCAGGTCGACCGGGTGATCACCGACGGCGTGTTCCGGGCCGCCGCGGAGCTCTACGGCGTCCGGTTCGCCGAGCGCACCGACCTGCCCGCCTACCATCCGGACGTCCGCTGGTGGGAGGTCAGCGACGATTCCGGGGTGCTCGGGCTGTTCGGGGCGGACCTGTGGGCGCGGCCGTCGAAACGCGGCGGTGCCTGGATGAACTCGCTGGTCGCCCAGTCGGCGCTGCTCGGGACGCGGCCGGTCGTGCTGAACACGCTGAACCTGGTCAAGCCGGCCGCCGGGGAGCCCGCGCTGCTGTCACTGGACGAGGTCCGGACGCTGTTCCACGAGTTCGGGCACGCCCTGCACGCGCTGTTCTCCGACGTCGAGTACCCGACCTTCTCCGGGACGTCGGTGCCGCGTGACTTCGTCGAGTTCCCCAGCCAGGTCAACGAGATGTGGCTGGCGGACCGGCAGATCCTGGCGTCGTTCGCCCGGCACCACGCGACCGGTGAACCCCTTCCGCCGGAGCTGCTCTCGGCGGCGCTCGCCGCGCGCGGTTACGGCGAGGGGTTCGCGACCACCGAGTACCTGGCCGCGGCGCTGCTCGACCAGGCCTGGCACCGGCTCACGCCCGAGGAGGCCGACGCGGTGGTCGATCCCGGTGCGTTCGAGCAGCAGGCGCTGGAGGCGGCCGGGGTCGCGCATCCGCTGATCCCGCCGCGCTACCGCACGACGTACTTCAACCACGTCTTCGGCGGCAGCGGTTACGCGGCGGCCTACTACTCCTACATCTGGGCCGAGGTGCTCGACGCCGACACGGTGGCCTGGTTCGGCGAGCACGGCGGGCTGCGCCGGGAGAACGGCGACCGGTTCCGCCGCGAGGTGCTCTCCCGCGGTGGCTCGGTGGACGCGATGGCGGCGTACCGGGCGTTCCGCGGCCGGGACCCACGGATCGAGCCGCTGCTCGACCGGCTCGGCCTCGCCACCGGCTGAACGCCGGACTCCCTCGCCACCCGGTGGGGAGCGCCGGGTGGCGAGGGAGTCCGGGCGGGAGGTCAGGAGTACATGCGCATCCAGGCGACCCGCATCTCGCTCGGTGCGGGGGGGCCACCCCCACCGGGGAAGTAGTCCAGCTGGATCGCGGCGTGCATCGGGCCCGGCGGCAAGGTCTGCGGGTCCTCGGAGCGGAACCACTCCTCGCCGTTGATGTAGCCGATCACCGCGTTCGGGGTCCACTCGACGGCGTAGTTGTTCCACTGCGTGATGTCGAGTGTGCGCCGGGCGTCGACCTGCGAGTTGTCCGCCCCGTAGTGCAGGAAGAACGACACGTCGTCGCTGGCGCTGGTCGTCTCGGCGAAGTCGATCTCACCACCGCGCGGCCACTCGATCTCGCTGGGCCACAGCAGGATCACCGGGTGGTACTGGCGGTCGCCCGCCGGGAACTGGGCACGCACCTCCCACTTTCCGTACTGGCGCGGGGTGCCCCAGGCGATGCCGCCGGTGTTGCCCTGCGAGTCGCCGCGGATGACCAGGTTGCCGTTCTCGACGGACACGGCGTCCGGGGTGCGGCGGCCGTTGCCGTCGTGGCCGACGCTGTCGTAGGCGGACCAGCCGCTGCCCAGGCTCGAACCGGTGAACTCGTCGCCGCCGATCGCCTGCCAGCCCCGGGCCAGGGCCGCCTGCACCCCGTCCCCGGCGACCTGGGGGGCGCTCCCGCCGCCGGCTCCGGCCGCCGGCCCGTTCCCACCGCCGGCCCCGGCCGCCGGCCCGTTCCCGCTCGCGGGGGCCTGCTGCCGGTCGCTGTCGGCCCGGCTGCGTTCCCGGGCGCGCTGCTCGGCGGCCTCCCGGGCGGCGAGCGCCTCACCGATCCGGTCGGTGGCGCCCAGCGCCGCGTCACCCAGGGCGGTCCCGCCACCGGACCCGACGGCCGGGTTGGTGGCGAGTGCGCTGCCCGAGGCCGACCGGCGCGACGACTCGTCGATCAGTGCGTTCTGCAGCGGCGGCTCCTCGGTACCCGGCTGGAGCAGGGTGAGGACCATGGTCGCGGCCAGGATCGCGGCGGCACCCACCCCGAGCGGCGCGAACCGGCGGATCCGGGAGCGGCGTGCGGACACGGCTCGGTCGATCTCGACCACGGCGGACTCCCCGCCGTGCGCGGCCCGGTCCGCCGGCTCGTGCAGTTCGGCGATGGCGATCGCGGTCGCCGTGTCCGAGGCTTCCCGGGCGCGGCGGTGCCGCCCGGAGGCCGACACCGGGCGGTCGTCGAGCAGGGTCGTCGCGCGGACGGCCGAGGCTGCCGTGGGGTCGGCATGCCTGCCCCGGGGGGAGGGCACAGAGGGGGAGCTGTGCTCTGCGGCGACCCGCTCGATCAGGTCGCGGGGGTCGACCTGATCAGCCGCAGCGGAGTTCTTCCGTCGCATGATCGAGCACTCTATGTAGCGTGACCGAGTGTGAACAGGTTCGCTGAGAAGGGTAGTTGCCTCCCCGCGCCGACAGGTAGTGAATCAGCGACGATCTGCATGTATCGACCAAATCGGTAGGATCTCTGCGCTGAACGGCCTAGTTCCGGCCTCAGGTTCACTCGTTCGACGGGGGAGGGCCCTCGACGTCGCACCGTTAGCCGATTGTGACCGGCTACCGGTCGCGGGAGGGTGACACCGATGTGCTCCCCACCGTCCCGATCCCGACCGTCCGTGCCGTGAACGACCACGCTCCCCGTGTCGTCCCCCGGGCGCCCTCCGGCGCTGCCCCCGATGCCGTGCCCCGTACGGCCTCCCGACCCCCGATACCCGCGCCGCGTTCCCCGGTGCGCCCGCTGACCGTCCTGCTCGCACTGCCACCCTCGGCCGGCTCGGCCTCGCTCGGCCGCGGCCTGCGCCAGGACCTCGCCGCGGAGGGGCTCGATCTCGCCGTCGTCGCCGACGGCATCGAGCTGCTCGACGCGGTGCGGGCCGGGGCCGCCGATCTCGTCGTGCTCGATCTCGAGCTGCCCGGTCCCGACCCGACGGTGCTGCTGGGCGCGGTGCAGGCCGAGTCGCCGCCGACCCCGGTGATCGCCGTCGTCCCGCGGGAACGGCGGGCCGGGGTGCTCGGGCTGCTGCGCGGTCACCGCGACGACTTCCTGGTCCGCCCGTTCGTGCCCGACGAGCTGGCCGCCCGGATCCGGTTGCGCCTGCGCGCCGCCGTCGGGCTGCCCGCGCCCACCGTGCTCGGCCAGGGCGGCGTGTCGGTGGACGTGGACTCCGGGCAGGTGTTCGCGGACGGGCGCCGGATCGCCCTCTCGCCCACCGAGTACGCGTTGCTGCTCGCGCTGGCCGAACGGTCCGGCGAGGTCGTCACCCACGACGAGCTCGCACACCGCGCCTGGTCGGAGCCGGTGTCGGCGAACCTGGTGCAGGTCTACATCTCCTACCTGCGGCGCAAGATCGGCCCGGAGCGGATCCGCACCGTCCGCGGCACCGGCTACCAGCTGGAGGGGTGACTCACCGCGGGAACGCGGCGGCGACGTCGAGCAGGGCGTCGTTCTCCTGCGCGGTGGAGACGGTGACCCGCACCCCGTCCGACGGGAACGGTCGCACGATCACCTTCCGCTCCGCGCAGTGCGCGGCGAACTCGGCTGCCCGTTCCCCGAGCGGCAGCCAGACGAAGTTGGCCTGACTGTCGGGGACGGTGAAGCCGTTGTCCCGCAGGGCGGCGGCCACCCGGTCCCGCTCGCGGACGACGTCGGCGCAACCGGCCAGGATCTCCGCGCTGTGCTCCAGTGCGGCGATCGCGCCGGCCTGCGCGAGCGCGCTGACGCTGAACGGGGGGCAGACCTTCCGCAGCGCCGTCGCCACCTCGACGGACGCGAGCGCGTAACCGACCCGCAGACCGGCCATCCGGTAGGCCTTGGAGAACGTGCGCAGCACGACGAGGTTCGGGTGGTCGTCGAGCAGCGGCCGCCCGGACACGGCGTCCGGGTCGGTGACGTACTCGGCGTACGCCTCGTCCAGCACGACCAGCACGTCGGGGCCGACGGCGGCGAGGAAGCGGACGAACTCGTCGTGGTGCACCGCGGGCCCGGTCGGGTTGTTGGGGCTGCACACGAACACCAGCCGGGTCCGGTCGGTGACGGCGGCGGCCATCGCGCCCAGGTCGTGCCGGTGGTCCGCGGTCAGCGGCACCGTGCGGACCGCGGCCCCCCCGATCTGGGTCACGATCGGGTAGGCCTCGAACGATCGCCAGGCGAACAGCACCTCGTCACCGGGGCCGACGCAGGTCGCCTGCACGAGCTGCTGGCAGATCGTCACCGAGCCGCAGCCGACGGCGATCCGCTCGGCCGCGACCCCGTGCGCCTCGGCCAGCCGCGCGGTCAGTTCGACGACCCCGAGATCGGGGTAGCGGTTGGCGCCCGCGGCGGCCCGCGCGATCGCCTCGAGCACCGGAGGTGCGGGCGGATCGGCGACCTCGTTGCTCGCCAGCTTGATCGCCCCGGGAACGGTCCGGCCCGGCACGTAGGCGGGCAGGGTGTCCAGATCGGGACGGATCGGCGTCATGTGGGCAACGGTAACCGGCGGGGGTCGAAACGCAGCGGCCTGCTCTGGTTGAGTGACGCCCATGACGACGGGCATCCGGATCGAGGGCGTTCCGCTGACGGACGGGGGAGAACTCCGGCTCAGCATCGCCGAACCCGACGGTCCGGTCCGCGGCGGCGTCGTCGTGCTGCACGAGGCGCGTGGTGTCACCGAGATCGTCCGGCGGATCGTCGACCGGCTCGCCGAGGACGGCTGGCTGGCCGTCGCACCGCACCTCTACCGCGGCGACGACGATCCCGAGGCCGGTGGCGACCAGGAGATCGAGGCGAAGGTCGGCAGCCTGACCTTCCAGCAGGTGATGGACGACTGCGACACCACGTTCGGCTGGCTCGCCGACACCGGTATCGAGGCCGACCGGATGGGTGTCCTCGGGTTCGACCTCGGTGGCACGGTGGCACTGCAGGTCGCGGCGCGGCGGCAGTTCGGCGCGGCGGTCACGGTCGCCGGGGAGGGCATCGAGTCCTCGCCGTCGGCGAGCGTCCCCGCGCTGGTCGAGGCGGCACCCGACCTCACCTGTCCGTGGCTGGGGATCTACTCCGAGGCCGACAGCGACGCCGTCGAGCGGTTGCGGGCCGCCGCCGGGTCGTCCGGGGTCGCGACCGACGTGGTCGTCTACCCGAGCACCGGGCACCGGTTCGACGACGACCCGGACTCGGCCGCCGAGGCGTGGGCGCGGGTGCTGAACTGGTTCGACTCGCACCTGCGCTGAGGACGGCCCCCGGCACGGGGTGCTGCCCGGTGTGGCGCAGCCCCAGCGCGAGGGCGCGGATGTGGGGCGCGACCACTGGTGCGGGGCCGGTCCGGTCAGGGAAGCTGATCCCATGGCGTCAGTGCAGACCGTGACCGATCCGGAGACCCCCGAACTGCTGTGGAGCCCGGACCCGGAGCAGGTGCCGCACACCGAGATCGTGCGGTTCGCGACCTGGGCCCGCGACGAGCGGGGCGCACCGATCGACGACGTCACCGACTACCGGCAGTTGCACCGGTGGTCGGTGACCGACCTGGACGGCTTCTGGGGGGCCGTCGCCGAGTACTGCGGCGTCCTGTTCCACGACCGGCCCAGCGCGGTGCTCGGCTCCCGGGACATGCCCGGTGCCGAGTGGTTCCCGGGCTCGACGCTGAACTACGCCGAGCACGCCCTCACCCCCGGGCCCGGCCGGGCCGACGCCGACGTGGCGATCGAGTTCGTCCGCGAGGACGGCCTGACCCGCACCGTGACCCACGCCGAGCTGCGCGACCAGGTGGCGCGCGCCAGGGCCGGGTTGGCCCGGGCCGGGGTCGGGCAGGGTGACCGGGTCGTCGCGCTGGCGCCGAACTCGGTCGAGACGCTCGTCGTGTTCCTGGCGGCGGCGAGCCTGGGCGCGATCTGGTCGTCGTGCTCGCCGGACTTCGGCGCCCGCGCCGTGCACGACCGGTTCGCCCAGATCGAGCCGACGGTGCTCGTCGCCGTCGACGGCTACCGCTACAACGGCAAGGGTTTCGACATCCGGTCGAACGTGGCGTCGCTGCAGCAGCAAATGCCCTCGTTGCGCGAGACCGTCCTCGTTCCCTACCTGGACCAGGAGGCCACCCTCGACGGGACGACGTCGTGGAGCGAGTTCACCGCGCGGAGCGGGCCGCTGGAGTTCACACCGGTCCCGTTCGACCACCCGCTGTGGGTGCTGTACTCGTCCGGCACGACCGGCCTCCCCAAGGGCATCGTGCACGGCCACGGCGGCATCGTGGTGGAACACCTCAAGGCGATGCGCCTGCAGCACGGACTGGGCCCGGGGGAGCGGTTCTTCTGGTTCACCACGACCGGCTGGATGATGTGGAACTTCCTGATCGGCGGCCTGCTCGTCGGGTCGACGATCGTGCTGTTCGACGGCAGCCCCGGCCACCCCGACCTGAACGCACTGTGGGCCCTGGCCGCGAAGTACCGGGTGTCGCTGTTCGGGGTGTCCGCACCGTACGTGCAGTCCTGCATGAAGGCCGGCCTGCGCCCCGGTGCGGAGCACGACCTGTCCGCGATGCGTGCACTGGGCTCCACCGGCGCCCCGCTCTCGGTGGAGGGCTTCCGCTGGATCGGTGAGGCCGCGGGCAGCCACATCCAGATCTGCTCGGTCTCCGGAGGTACCGATGTGTGCGCGGCGTTCCTCGCCTCCGCGCCGACGGTGCCGGTGTGGCTCGGGGAGCTGTCCTGTGCGGCGCTGGGCGCCGACGTCCACTCCTTCGCCGAGGACGGCACCGACCTGATCGACGACGTCGGCGAGCTGGTCATCACGAAACCGACGCCGTCGATGCCGGTGAAGTTCTGGAACGACCCGGACGGCGCCCGGTTGCGTGAGGCGTACTTCGAGGACTTCCCCGGTGCCTGGCGGCACGGGGACTGGGTGCGGCGCACCCCGCGCGAGTCGTTCGTCATCTACGGGCGGTCGGACTCCACGCTCAACCGCGGTGGCGTCCGGATGGGGACCGCGGACTTCTACTCGGTCGTCGAGGGCTTCGAGGGCGTCGCCGACTCCCTGGTGATCGACACCACCGCGCTGGGCGCCCGCGAGGAGGGGGCGTTGCTCTGCTTCCTCGTGCTGACCGACGGGTACACCCTCGACGACGTCGAACCCGGCCTGCGGACGGCGCTGCGCAAGGAGCTCTCGCCGCGGCACGTACCGGACCGGTTCGTCGTCGTGGACTCGGTGCCGCGCACGCTGAACGGCAAGAAGTGCGAGGTCCCCGTGAAGAAGATTCTCTCCGGGACGCCACCGGAGAAGGCCGTCTCCGCGGGTGCGCTGCAGAACCCGGAGTCGCTGAACCCGTTCGTGGAGCTGGCGGGCAGCTGAGCGGGACGGGCCGGGGCCCCGGGTACGGGGGCCCCGGTTCAACGCCGGGGAGGCGCCGTGTAGTGTTGGCCCCGCTGGTGGCCGTAAGGCACCGAGGAGGCTTCGCCTAGTCTGGTCTATGGCGCCGCACTGCTAATGCGGTTTGGGGTAACCCCCCATCCCGGGTTCAAATCCCGGAGCCTCCGCAGCGGCACGGCGGGCCGATCGGACCGGCGGGTCGACAACTGAATGAGCAGGCGCCCGTAGCTCAACGGATAGAGCATCTGACTACGGATCAGAAGGTTAGGGGTTCGAATCCCTTCGGGCGCGCAACGCGAGATCCGGCCCTGACCAGCACGAACGGTCAGGGCCGGATCTCTTTTCGTCGGTGATGGTCGATCGCGGTCCACGAGTCGTGCGGCATCACCGGCCGTGATGACCGCGGTACTGCGCAGCGGTACTACTTCGCGGTGCCGCAGTGGCAGGGCCCGCCCTGCTGACAGCCGCAGGCGCAGTTGGGGCCGCAGTTGCAGGACGATGTCGACTCGGACATCGGTACCTCCGATCAGAAGGAACGTGATATGCGCATCTGATGATACGGAGATCGGGGGTTGCGACAGCGGGCGGGCTGTGAACGCGGTGCGGGCGTGATCGTCACGGTCGTCGGTGATCCGCCGGGCGCGGCGGGTCCGCGCGGAGCCTCCCACCGCCGGCCTGGCCCGGCCGACCGGCGGTGAGGCCGGACGGCCGGGCCCGGGTGCCCCGTGGGTGCCCGGACCGGTCGGTGTGCTCAGGCGCGGTCCGGGACCCGTCCGTCGAGCAGCGCCATCTCCTGCCCGTCACCGGCTCCGTCGGCGACCTGCAGCCCGGCCCGCTCCATCAGCGCGCGGTACTCCGCGGCGGCCCGCTCTCCCGAACCGAACAGCAGCAACATCCGCAGGTCCATCCAGGTCGCCGCCCGCGGGTCGGTGTGCGCGCCCGCCATCCGCTCGACCACCAGCACGTGGCCCCCCGGACCGGCGGCGTCGACGCAGCGGCGCAGGATCCGGACCGCGGCGTCGTCGTCCCAGTCGTGCAGGACCTGGCAGAGCAGGTAGGCGTCACCGGTGTCCGGCAGTGGCTCGAAGAAGTCGGCCTCGACCGCATCGGCCCGGTCGGACAGACCGGCCGCGGCGAGCTCGGTGCGGGCCGCCGCCACCGCCGGCGCGAGGTCCAGCACGGTGCCGGTCAGGTGCTCGCCCGCCCGCAGGACCGAGGCCAGCAGGGTTCCGCTGCCACCGCCGACGTCGACCACGTGCCGGTGGGTCGACCAGTCGTGCAGCCCGACGACGTCCGGTGCCGCGGCCCGGGTCACCCTGCTCATGAACCGGTCCCACGACGCCGCGAGCGCCGGGTCACGGGCCAGGTCCGACCAGAAGTCCCGCCCGTAGTGCGCGGCGTAGGCCGACCCGGGCCCACCGGCACCGGCGAAGGCCAGGAAGCTCAGGTGCGCGGTCTCGACCCGGGACCGGACCTCGGTGAGGTCGAAGTCGAAACGCAGGCTCTGCGGGTGGTCCTCGCGCAGCTGTTCGGCGGCCGGGGTCAGTCCGAACTCGCCGGGCGCGGTCTCGGTGAACACCTCCCGGCAGGCCAGGTAGCGCAACAGGGAGCCGAGTACCCGTTCCCGGACACCGGTCGCCGCCGCCAGCTCGGTCAGGCCGGTGACCCCTGCGGCGATCCGGTCGGCGATCCGGACGGTCGCGGCGATCCGCAGGGCGTACGGCGTGACGACGTCGCCGATCGTCTCCAGATCCACAGGTGTGGCTGTGGTCGTCGTGCTCATCGTGTTCCTCGCTTGTCGGTGCGGGCGGTGTCCGCGTAGAGGCGGAACCACCGCGTCGTGTCGAAGGTGGCGTGCTGGGCCGCGGCGTTGGTGTCGCGCCAGAGCCGCTGGAGAGCCGAACCGTCGTAGACGGCCCCGCCACCCGAGGCGGCGAAGACGTCGTTCACCGCGGCGCGGCAGCGTTGGGCGGCGACCGCGGTGTCGCGGCGCAGCCGGGCCCGCTGCAACGGTGTCCCGCCCGGGACGTCCGCCCGGGTGAGCTCGTCGATCGCGCCGAGCAGCAGCGCCTCGGCCCCGTCGACGTCGGCGAGCCGGGCGCACCAGCGCTGTTCGGCGACCGGTTCGGTGATCCGCTCGAACTCCTCGTCGAGGGCCGCCCGGGCCGCACCGACCAGCACCCCGGCCAGCGCGACGGTGCCGATGGTGGAGAACTCCTGGGCGTAGACCGGGCCGACGGGCCCGGCCCCGCGCGCGGTGAGGGGATCGAGCTCACGCCGGGGCAGTACCCGGTGTTCCGGTACGACGACACCGTCCAACCGCACACCCCGGCTGCCGGTGCCGCGCAGCCCGACGGTGTGCCAATCGTCGACCACGGTGACCTCCGCGGCTGGGACGAGCATCAGGTGCGGTTCACCGGTGCCCTCGGCGCCGTCCGGGGCCGCCACCGTCACCTGGATCAGCAGCCACTCGGCGTGGTCGATCCCGCTGCAGAACCGGCCCGTCATCGCACCCAACGCGTACCCGCCCGGAACCGGGGCGGCCGGTGGCCCGGAGATGCGCAGCTGCAGCGCGACCAACCCGCCCGTGCCGAGCACCTCCTTGCGGGCCCGTTCGGACATGTGGGCCACCGCCCAGGTGTTGCCCCCCATCACCGCCCGCAACCACGCGGTCGACGGACAACCGCGGGCCAGCTCGGCGGTGGTCAGCAGGGCGGTGTCGAAACCCAGTTCGGAGCCACCCCACTCGCGCGGGGTCAGCAGGTCGAACAGGCCCGCCTCCCGTACGGCGGAGATCGTCGCGGCAGGTACACCCCGGGCGGCGTCGGCCGCGTCGGCGCCGGCCCGGAGTTCGGGGACGAGTGCCGCAGCCGCTGCGACGGCCTCGTCGCGGGTCAGGGGCGGATGATCCACCGTAGGTCTCCTCATGTCGGGTTCTCAGCCGGCGAGCCGGCGGCCGGGGTTGTCGAACTCGTCGACGAAGTCGTGCCGGGGCGAGTCGTCGAAACCCCGCAGCAGCCAGGTCGCGGCGGTGGTCGTGTGCACCTCGTCGGCACCGTCGTAGATCCGGGTGGCCCGGGCCGCACGCACCATCGCGGCGAGCGGGGTCTCGTCGGACAACCCCTCCGCCCCGTGCACCTGGACCGCACGGTCGATCACGTCGACCGCGATCCGCGACGCCGCCACCTTCGCCGCGGCGACCTCGACCCGGGCGGGCTGCCCGGCGTCCAGGCGGGCCGCCGCACGGCGGACCAGGGACCGGGCCGCGCTGATCCCGGTGTAGGCGGCGAAGACGTGTTCGTGCATCAACTGCTTGCCACCCAGGGGCCCGCCGTGGACCTCACGCTCGCGCAACCGTGCGCACATCAGGTCGAACGCCCGCTGGGCCAGCCCGATCCAGTGCATGGCGCGCAGGGTGCGGCCGAGCGTGAGCCGCTCCTGGATGACCTGCAGGCCCCCGCCCTCGACACCGACCAGGTGGTCGTCGTCGACGACGACCCCGTCGAGCTCGATCTCCCACTGGCCGGAGTGCCCCCCCAGCACGGTCAGCGGCCGGACCCGCCGGTACCCGGGTGCCGAGGTCGGAACCAGGAACACCGAGAAGCCGTCGTCGCCGGTGCGGGCCACGACGACGGTCAGATCGGCGATGCCGGCGTTGGAGATGAACCACTTGCGCCCGGTGATCCGCCAACCGTCCGGAACCCGCTCGGCCCGGGTGGCCAACCCTTCCGGCACCGAACCCGCCCGCCCCGGCTCGGTCATGCCGAAGCTGGGCAGCAGCTCCCCGCGACACATCCGGTCCAGGTAGTGCTCCTGCAGCGCGGGTCGCCCGTGCGCGTGGACCATCCGGACGTCGAGGACCGTCTCGGTGCCGAACACCGCCGGTCCGGACAGGGTGCGTCCCTCCTGTTCGGCGAGCAGCAGGTAGTCCGGCAGGGCCAGCCCGGCGCCGCCGAGCTCGGTCGCGTGGCCCAGGCCCCACAGCCCGGCCCTCCGTGCCTGTGACCGCAGCTCGGCCAGCAACCGGCCGGCCACCGCGTCACCGGTGGCGAGGTCACGCTCGACCGGCAGGATCTGCTCGTCGACGTATGCCCGGACGGCGGCCGCCAGCTCCCCGACCGTGCCGCGACGTGCCGCCACCGGACGCAGGTCCGCCTCGCAACCGGGCACGACGCCGTTGCCCTCGCGCACCAGCCCGGCGAACTGTTCCCGGGCCCGGGCCGCGAGCGCACGCTTGTCGATCTTGCCGGCCACCCCGATCGGGAAAGCGGGCAGTACCAGCAGGTACTCGGGAAGCTTGCGCCGCTCGAGACCGCGCGCGACGAGACGGGTGGTCAGCTCGGTCAGCGACGGCGCCCGGTCGCCGAGCACCGTCACGCAGGCACACAGCCGTTGGCCGAGCGTGGGATCGGGCACCCCCACGCAGGCGACACCGAGCACGCCCGGGTGGCCGGAGATCGCGTCCTCGACCTCGGCCGGGCTGATGTTGCCGCCGCCGCGGATGATGATGTCCTTCGCCCGGCCGGTGAGCCGGAGCCGGCCGTCCTCGTCGAGGTAGCCGAGGTCACCGGTGTCGACCCAGCCACCCGGGAGCCGGTAGCGGTCGTTCAGCTCGGGGGCGTCGACGTAGCAGAGCGGTGACATCGGGCCGCGCGCGTGCACCCGGCCGATGGCACCCGTCCCGAGCGGGGCGCCGTCCTCCCCGACGATGCGGATCGCGCAGACGTCCGGGTCGGGGCGACCCACGGTGCCGACGGTGACCGAGAGCGGGTCGTCCTCGGTGGTGTGGCAGTTCACCCCGTCGGCCGAGCCGTACAGGCTGATCAACCGCCCGCCGAGGCCCTCCGTCGCGCGGCGGGCGGTCGCCTCGTCGATCAGCGCACCACCGGTGATCAGCTGGCGTACCGAGGAGGTGTCGGTCCGCGCGAGGTCGGGGTGGGCGAGCATCTGCTGGAACATCGTGGGGACACCGAGCAGGTGCGTCGGCCGGTCGGTGTACAGCGCGGCCAGCGCGGTGCCGGGATCGAACCGCGTGCGCAGCACCAGTGATCCCCCGAGCAGGGCGAGCACGCAGAACGAGGCACCGGAGCCGAACGAGGAACCCAGCGGCATCAGGTACATCGCCCGCATCGGCCGGTCTCCCTGCAACCGGCTCAGGAACCGCCCGCGGCCACCGATCAGGGCGTTGTGCGAGTAGGCCACCAGCTTCGGTTCGGACTCGGTGCCGGAGGACACGAGCAACCGCACCACGGCGTTCGGATCGACCTCGGGCAGGTTGTCGAGGGGGACCGGGTCGGTGGAGAGCAGTTCCGCGAAGGTCGCGGTGATCTCCGGCCGGGGCCGGGTCGCCTCCGGCACGCGATCGGCGACGACGTGTCGCAGGGCCGGCAGCTCCGGACGCAGCCGCTCCACGACCGCGACGAGATCGTGATCCTGGTAGTGCTCGGGGGTGACGAGCACGCTCGCCCGCGACCGGCGCAGCAGGGTGCGGACGTCCCGGTCACCGCGTCCGGCCGGGAACGGCAGGACGGCGGCGCCCAGCGCAGCGGTGGCGAGATCGACCGCGACCGCCCGACGGGAGTTCGGCAGCTGGGCGGCGACGACGTCGCCGACCCCGACCCCGAGCTCTCGCAGGCCCGCCGCGATACACAGACAGGACTCCAGCAGCTCGCCGTAGGTGACGCTGCCCGCATCGTCGAGGACGGCGACCCGGGCCGGGTCGGCCAGCGCCTGGGCACGGAACAGGTCGAAGGCGGGCACGTCGGCGTAGAGACCGCGTTCGCTCCACTCCCGGCGCAGCTCGGCCGGGATCAGGTCGGTGTAGGTCGGGACGGCACGGGACGGTTCGACGGCAGACTTCCGGGTGGTGTCGGACAGGGTCACGAGAACCTCCAGGGCGAGACGGGAAGGGCACAGCCGTCGGTCGTGTAGGCCGCGGCGAGGAGCGGGTCGGCGGGCAGCAACCCGACATCGGTGCACAGGACGGTGGCCGGGATCCCGCGCCCGGTCAGCAGCGCCGACCAGTACCCGGCGTCCGCGGTCCGCAACAGCGCGGGGACGTCGTCGGCCGTGCGGCTGCCCGGCAGCTGCGCGGCGACGGTGGACAGGTCGGCACCGACGGCGAGGGTGCCGTCGGCGGTGGGGAGCAACAGTCCCGGCGCGGGGGCCGCCGTGCGGGCCGGACGAAACCGGTCACCGAGCAGGACGTTCGCCGCCGCCAGCAGCGAGGTGTCGACACGCAGCGCCCGGGCCCCCCGCTCCCGGGCGAGCAGCGCGGCCAGCACCCCCTCGGCGGCGAGGTGCCCGCCGAGCAGGTCGAGCAGCGTCATCAGCGACCCGGCGCGCCGTGGGCCGTCGGTGGACAGCGCGTCGGCCACCCCCGACCAGGCCTGCACCACGAAGTCGGTCCCCAGCGGGCGGGGCCCGGACGGGTCCCGCCCCCAGGCCGACGCGCGGGCGTAGACCAGGTCGGGGTTGACCTCCGCCAGGTCCGAGTGGTCGAGACCGAGCTCGGCGGCCTTTCCGGGGGCCCAGTTGTGCAGGAACACGTCGGCGTCGGTGACGAGTTCGCGCACCGCCTCCCGCCCGGCCGGGCCGGTGAAGTCGATCTCCTCGACGCGTTTGCCGTGATTAAGCACGGTGAACCGCGCCGAGCAGTCCCCGGCCATCGGGGGGATCCCGCGCAGCGGGTCGCCGCCCGGTGGTTCGATCCGGACGACCTCGGCTCCGAGCAGGCCGAGCAACCTGCTGGCCAGCGGGCCCTGGATCCGGCGGGTCGACTCGACGACCCGGATGCCGGACAGCGGTCCCGGTCCGGTCCCCGCCGGACGCCGCCGGGTCGGCTCGGGGGCGCCCGGCGCGGTGCGGAACTCCCAGGGCGGGGCGTCCCGGCGGACGTCGTCGTCGCTGCGGCGTTCGTGCAGCGTGCGCAGCGGGCACACGCTCAGGCCGGCGCGCTCGGCGTGCTCGCGGATCCGGTCGTAGGTGTGCCGCCCGGTGGTGCGGTGCAGATCCTTCGCCAGCGGTGCGACGGCGTGCGCGTACCGGCCGAGGAACGGCCGCCAGCTCGCTCCGATCGCGGCCCGGTCGGCACCGAGCGCGTCCCAGAAGTCCAGCCACGGCTGCGCCGAGAGGGTCTCGATCTCGAAGACGATCCCGTCGGCCGAGGTGAAGGGCGGCGCCGCGGTGTCCTCCGTGACACCGTCCGGTTCGGTCTCCGGGTCCTCGGCCGCGGTGGCCGCGGCGACGTACTGGCCGACGGTGAACAGGGCGGCGTGGGCGACGGAGGTCTCGACGGCATCCCAGCGGATCCCGCGCCGCTCACCGAACAGCACGGCGAGCGTGCCCTGCGCGGCGACGAGTCCGCCCACCGTGGAGAGGTAGTCCAGGCCGAGCAGGCGCGGTGTCCCACCGGCCCTCCCGTGCACCACCGCCGCGCCGAGGCGGGCCTGCGCGGTGGCCTCGCTGAAGGGGCCGGACCCGAGTCCGCCCCAACCGTGCACCGAGGCGCGCACCCCGGACCCGGAGTTTGGTCCGTGGAGCGAGACGCGCAGGGCGTCGGCGTCGGCATCGGTGGAGCCGGGGCCGGGTGGTTCGTGGGTGGCCACCGTCGCGCCGAGCCGCGTGAGATGTCCGGTGAGGACGGCGGCGGTCGTGGCGAGCCCCAGTTCCCCCGGGGAGGTGATGTGCAGGACATGGTCCTGCAGCGGTCGGGACGTCCCGACGGTGGCGAGCGAGGATTCGTGGTCACGGTTCACGTGCGGTACTCCCGGTCGGTCGTACGGCTACAGGGCGAATGGGTCGACGAGTCCGGTCTCGACGGCGAGGGCCAGGACGAGGAAGAACGCTCCCCAGACGGATTCGACGGGCTGGTCGTCGCCCGCCACCGTCCGGTAGCGGGAGCCGGTCAGCACCCCGGTGTGCGGTGGGTCGCGCGACAACCGATGCCGGACCAGGCCCGCGAGCAGTGCGCGGGCTTGGTCGAGCCGGGTGGCGTCGCCGAGCGTGTGGGCGAGCTTGAACAGCGCGACCGTGGTGATGGCGGTCGCGGACGAGTCCTCCTGCAGGGCGGTCGTGTACGGCAGCGCGTCCAGTGCGGCGCGTAGACCGTCCGGGGCGGGCCCGGGCTGGCGCGCGGCCTCGGCGAGGCCCAGCGCGGCCCAGGCGACTCCTCTGCCGGTGTGCCGGGCCGGGCCGTCCGGTGCGGGGGCCGGGCCCAACCGCACCATGTCGACCACGCCGAGCCCGTCCGGTCCGGGGACGAGGCCGTGGCGCAGGTGGAAGGCGGTCTGGGCGCGTGCGGTGGCCCGTGCGGCGGCCGCGTGCGCCGGGTCGAGGTCCGGGGCCGCAGTGGTGAGCAGCCGTACCAGCGGTCCCCAGCAGTCGATCTCGACCAACCGGTCACCGTCGGTGCGGCCCCAGGCCCGGCCCACCGGCACGACGGTGCCCGTCCGGCTCGCGAGCAGGGCGCGGGCGGCGCGGACCCGCAGCTCCCGGTCTCGTGCCCCGGTCCCGGCGGCGCCGTACCAGAAGGTCACCGCCCGGGTGACGGTGTCGTCGGCGAGGCGGGGTTCCAACCGGCCCGCAGCGGACTCGGCCGCCGAACGGTCCGCGGGATCCCCGGTGACCGTGGCGACCAGGGCGAGCAACCCGACCCAGATCCCGGGCAGCCAGGATCCCCGCCGGGACAGCACCCACTCGCCGTCGACGGCGAACAGCGGGAACCGGTCACCGGCGGTTTGGGACACGGTCCGGACCCGGGTGGTCAGCGCCTCCAGGGCACGGTGGGCCTCGGGGGCGGCGAGCGGGCTCACGGGTCGAACCGCCGGCGGACCGGGCGGAGCACGAGGCGGTCCACCAGTGCGGCGAACACCACCGCGATGAGAGCCCAGGCGAAGACCTCGGCCGTGTCCAGATTTCCACGCGCGCTCGCGACGGCGGCGCCGATACCGGTCGAGGCCGCGATCACCTCCGCCATCAGTGTCAACCGCAGGCCACCGGCGAGGCTGACCGCGACGGCGGTGACGATCGGGGGCGCCGCCGCCGGTACGACCACGTGCCGCAGCCGCCTCCCGGAGGGCACGGCGAACGCGGCGCACATCTCCAGCAGCTGCGGGTCGATCCGGCGCACCGCGTCGCGCGTGGCCACCATCGCCTGCGGCACCACGACCGCGACGACCGCGCAGACCGCCGCGGTCCCGCCCGGCCCGAGCCAGATCATGAGGATCACCACCGTCACCACCGGCGGGAACCCCGTGAGCACCAGCTGTACCGGGGCCAGCAGACCGTCCGCGAACGCCGACCGGGCGGCCAGGCCACCGAGCAGGACCCCGACCGCGACTCCGACCGCGGTACCGGCCAGGGTGCGTCCGACGGTCACCAGCAGCTGCCCGGAGAGGGACCCGTCCCCGGCGATGCGCGCCAGCGCCGCCGACGTCTCGACCGGTGAGGGCAGGACGAGCTCGGGGAGCCCGGCCGCGGCGATCTGCCACCCGACGAGCAGGACACCGGTGGCCGCGACCGCGCCGGTGAGCCGGGCCCGCCGCCCGGCTGTCCGACCGGTCGGCGGAATCGGTCCGGTGCGGTGGCCGGCGGCCGTCGTGGTGGCCTCAGCCACGCAGGAACGCCTCGTCCGGGAGCCGCCCGCCGACCGAGTCGGGGGACAGTTCGAGGAAGCGGTTCAGCATGGTGGTGATGTCGTCGCGTGCCTGGTCCCGGGTGAGCCAACCCAGCCGCAGGGTGGGCAGGACGGCCCCGACCATCGGTTCGGGGGCGCCGGTGGCCTGCGCGATCTCGGCCCGCTCGGCGTCGGTGGCGCCGGCACTGATCCGCTCGGTCGTCTCCCGCATCTGCTCGGCGATCCGGGCCACCAGCTCCGGGTGCCGGTCGGCGAACTCGCCGGCAACGACGACCGCCGACTGGGGCAGCGATCCGGAACCGGTGCTGCGGGTCCACTCGGTCTGCAGGTCGAGCACCTCGCCCAGGCCCGCTTGGGTGCGGGTGAGGGTCGCGAAGTGCTCCGGGAGGACGGCCAGCGGGACCCGCCCGGCGATGATCTCGCTGACGGTGTCCGGCAGTGTCGAGCCGTACTCGATCGTCACGTCCCGGCCGGGGACCAGGCCGTTCTCCGCGGCCAGGATCTGGAAGGTCAGGTCGGCGGCATCACCGCGAAAGGGGATGCGGACGGTCTGTCCGCGCAGCGCGTCCCAGCCCTGCACCCCGGCGGGGCCGACGACCTTCAGCAGCGCACTGTCGACGACCCCCAGGACCCGGATCGGCACGTCGCGGGCGGCGAGGTTCGCCGCGACGGCGGTCGGCATGGTCGCCAGATCGACCGATCCGGAGGTGAACATGGCCCGGAAGTCGTCCGGTGTGCGCGCCGTCTCGGTGCGGACACCCGCGGTGTCGGTGGCGACGGGGGAGGCGGCGAGCCCGGTCAGCGGCACGGAGAGCGGGACGCTCGGCGCCACCGCGATCCGGATCTCGGGGCGCTCCTCGGCAGCGGCGTCGGCTGCCGGCTCCGCTCCCGAGGAACAACCGGTGAGCAGGCCGAGCGCGAGGACGGCACCGGCGCTGCGCCGCACTAAGTGTAGGCTAACCATGTACAGATTGGATACTATTCGCTGCCGATGAGTCAAGGAGGTGTGCGATGTCCGGAATCGGGCCGGTCCTGTGGGTCCGTCAGGCTCGGATCGGGTGGCCCGGGCAGGTCGTCGCGGCCGGGTTGGCGTTCGAGGCATGGCCCGAGGAGACGGTGGTGCTGGCCGGGCCCTCGGGGGCGGGGAAGACGACGGTGCTGCGTGCGGTCACCGGGCTGCTGCCCCTGCTGGGCGGGGAGGTCCGCCGTGGGAGCGGACGGCTCGGTGTCGCGTTCCAGGAACCGCGGTTGCTGCCCTGGTGCTCGGTGTTCGAGAACGTGCTGTTCCCGCTCGGGAGACGGCCCGGTGCCCGGCATCGCGACCGCGCCCGGGAACTGCTGGAGCGGCTCGGGCTGGGGGATCGCCTCGACGCCCGCCCGGGAGAGCTGTCCGGCGGCATGTGCAGGCGGGTGTCGCTGGCCAGGGCGCTGGCCGTCGAACCCGAGCTGCTGGTCGTGGACGAGCCGTTCGCCCACCTCGACGAGGGCTGGGCCGACCGCGTCGAGGAGCTGCTCGCCGGGGCCGCGAGCGGCGGCGCGGCGGTACTGGTCGCGGCGCACCAGCCGGAACGCATCGCCCGGCTGGCGACGTTCACCGTCGCGCTGGGGTGCCTCCCGGTGCACGGCGGGACCGCGCGTTGACCCGGGCGGCAGCGCTGCGCCCGCCGAGCACCGACGGCACCACGTTCCCCTCCAGACGTAGCGCGTCGACCATCTCGGCGAGGTGCTCGCGCATGGCGTGGGCCGCGCCGGCGCCGTCCCCGGCGGCGATCAGGTCGCGGACCTGCTGGTGCGCCTCCCAACCCGCCGGTTCGATCTTCACCTGCACCGAGACGAAGGCGAGCATCGTGCGGTTGTGCAGCGGAGTGAGCAGTCGGGCGGCCGTGTCGTGACGTGCCATCGACGCCAGCGTCCGCAGGAAGTGGTGGTGTGCGCGGTTCATCACCACCGCGTCGCGTGCCGCGAGGCCGGCGAGCCCCTCGGCCAGGATCGCGTCCAGTCGGGTCAGCTCCTCCGCGGAGCGCCGCTCGGCCGCCATTCCGGCGACCCACGGTTCCAGGTGCATGCGGGCCTCGAAGACCTCGATGATCTCGTCGAGGTCCTCGACCTCGAGCGAGGTCACGAACGCCCCGCGGAACGGGCGCAGCTCGACCAGGCCGGTGCCGTTCAGATTGCGCAGCGCTTCGCGCACCGGAAGCCTCGACACCCCCAGGTCGGCCGCCAGGTTGTCGGCGACGATGTGCTCGCCGGGGCGCAGCCGCAGCGAGAGGATCTCCGCGGCGAGATGGCGCGAGACCGCCTGCTCGAGGGTCTCCGCGCTGCGTCCTCCCCGGCGCCTGGGCATCGGGTCATTATCCGCCACGGAACACCTCCCACCAAGCGGGCCGGTCGTCGCGCCGCCCGTCCTACGAACCCGGAGTGAACTACACCATGTTCGTCATCGGGCCGGACCTGGCCGAGGACATGATCGAGCACTGCCGTGCGGACCACCCGATCGAGGCGTGTGGCTACCTGGTCGGGCCGGCCGGGAGCGGGCGGCCCGAGCGGCTGGTCCGGATGACCAACGCCGCGGCCGCGACCGACTGGTTCGCCTTCGATTCCCGCGAGCTGCTGGGGCTGTACCGCGAGATGGAGCGGCTCGGCGAGGAACCCGTGGCGATCTACCACTCGCACACCGCGTCCGCGGCCTACCCGTCGCGCTCGGACCGGGAGGCCGCCGGCGAACCCGATGCCCACTACGTCATCGTCGGCACGGGTGGCCCGCAGGTCGATGTGCGGGCCTACCGCATCGTCGGCGGGGAGGTCTCCGAGGAACCGGTGCGGATCACACCCCCCTCCACCCCGGTGCCGTGACCCGGTGGGTCCGCCGTTCCGGGGTTCGTCGGCGAGTGGCCGAGACATCGACGACCGGGGGGAGTGCCGTGCTGGTCGCCCGCCGCGACGGTGCGGCCGACCGGCCGGCCGGGTCGGCGGCCGAACACCGTCGTCAGTGTCGGTGTCGTGAGCTCGACAGGGCACGGATCACGTTGACGAAATCTCACGGTACGGGAAGTGTGGAACGTGTCCGGACATCTTGGAGGTCGGCCGATGCGTGCTCCGTCGCGGGACCGTCGCTTCCCTGCTGCCGTGTTCACGCACGGCCAGGAGCCCGATCCCCGCTTCAGCCTGGCCAACGAACGAACGTTCCTCGCCTGGATCCGCACGGCACTCGCCCTGATGGCGGGCGGTGTGGCGTTGGAGGCCCTGGCCGGGGGCATGCATCCCGGCCTGCGGTTGACCGCTGCACTCGTCCTGGTCTCGACCGGGCTGCTGGTCACCGTCCAGGCGTGGTCCGGCTGGGCGCGGACCGAGCTGGCCCTGCGTCGGGCCGATCCCCTGCCCGCGCCACTGATGGCGGTGCCGCTCGTCGTCGGCTGCGTCGCGGCCGGTGTCCTCGTCCTGCTGGCGGTGATCCTCCGTGCCTGACGGGTTGCCGCCACGCCCGTCCGACGGACACCCGCTGACGCGCCCCGGTGGCGCCGTGGCCGATCCCGGTCTGCAGCTGGAAAGAACCGCGCTCGCGTGGCGGCGCACCGGCCTCGCCGTCCTGGTCGGTGGGGTCGTCGGTGCCCGGTTGCTGCTGCCCGAGGTCGGGCCGGCCGCCTGGGGGCTCGGGTTCTTCGCCACCACGATGGGGATGGTCGTCGTGTTCGCGGCAGGACCGCGGCTGCGGCGCGCCGAACGCGTCGTGCGCGGTGTCCCGGCCGCCACCGGGCCCGGGGGCGGGCTCGTCGCCGCGCTGGCCGCGACCTGCGCGCTCGCCGGCGGGGTCGCCCTCGCGGTCGTGCTCGGCTGAGCAGGCCCCACCTGGAACGAGAACGCGCACGCCGGTGATCGACCGCCGACGGTGTGCACGTTCGGGTCGGCAGCTACACCACCCCTCGGGTGCCGGAGCGGGTGCGGTCACGAGGCGGCCCGGCCGGCGTCCAGCTCGCGCAGCAGCACCCGCGGTGTCCCGGTCACCGGGTCGGCGACGATCGACCCGTCGACCCGGAAGTGGGCCTCGAGCAGATGCGGGGTGAACACCTCTGCGGGCGGGCCCACAGCCACGATGCGACCTGCGGACAGCACGGCGACCAGGTCGGCGTACTGCGCGGCGAGATCGAGGGAGTGCAGCGCGGCGACGACGGTGACCCGGAGATTCCGGGCCAGGCGCAATATCCCGAGCTGGTGGCGGGGGTCGAGGTGGTTGGTGGGTTCGTCGAGCACCAGCACCCGCGGTTGCTGGGCCAGCGCCCGGGCCAGCAGCACCCGCTGCCGTTCCCCGCCGGAGAGCTGCGACAGCGGGCGGTCGGCGAACGCGGTGCAACCGGTGCGGTCGAGGGCGTCGGTGACGACGGCGGTATCGGCGGGGCCGGGCCGGCCGAGGGTCCCCAGGTGCGGGGACCGGCCGAGCATCACGGCCTCCCACGCGGTGAAGTCGTACCCGCCGGCGTCGTCCTGAGTGAGTACCCCGACCGCGCGAGCGTTGTCGCGGTGCGGCATCGCGAGCAGGTCGTCGGCGCCGAGCAGCAGGTCGCCGCGCAGCGGTTTGAGCACCCGGTAGAGGGTCTTGAGCAGGGTGGACTTGCCCGATCCGTTCGGACCGACGAGGGCGAGCACGGCGCCGTCGGGGACGGTCAGTGTGGCGTCGTGCACGACCGGATCCCCGCCGTGACCGACGCTGACCCCGTCGACGACGAGCTGGGCATTCACACCCCCACCGTCCCGGTCGCGCTGCGGCGCAGCACGTAGAGGAAGAACGGCACGCCGATCGCGGCGGTGAGGATGCCGATCGGGAGCTCGGTGGGGGCGAGCACGAGCCGGGCGGCGGTGTCGGACCAGACGACGACCAGTGCGCCGAGCAGCACGCACACCGGCAGGGTGCGGCGGTGGTCGGCGCCGAACAGCAGCCGGGCCAGGTTGGGGACGACGAGGCCGACGAATCCGATGCTGCCCGATACGGCGACCACGGCCCCGGTCAGCAGGCCGGTGAGCACGAACAGCACCGCCCGCAGGCGGGTGGGGGCGGTCCCCAGCGCCGACGCCGCGTCCTCGCCGAGGACCAGGAGGTTGACCCGGTTGGCCTGCCACCACAGCGGAACCAGGAGCACCCCGACGATCGCCCCGGACAGGGCGAGCAGGTCCCAGCGGGCACCGGCGAGGCTGCCGAGCATCCAGAACAGGACCTGCTGCTGGGCGTCGGTGTTGCGGGTGCGCAGCAACAGGAACGAGGTGAGGCCGCCGAGCAGCTGACCGACCGCGACCCCGGCGAGCACCAACCGGGTCGCGTGCAGCCGACCGCGGACCCGGGACAGGACGAACACGCCCAGCCCGGTGAGCAGCGCACCGGCGAAGGCCGCGGCGGGCAGCGTGAACAACCCGGCCGTCGCGGTGCCGACCGTGGTGATGACCAGGACCGCACCGACCGAGGCCCCGGAGGACAGCCCGAGGACGTAGGGGTCCCCGATCGGGTTGCGGACCATGGCCTGCACCAGCAACCCGGCGACGGCCAGCCCCGCCCCGACGACGACGCCGAGCAGCACCCGGGGTGTCCGCAGCTCCCAGACGATGAAGTCCTCGGCCGGGTCGATCCCGGATGCCCCTCCGGTCAGGTGGGCGGTCACGGCGTCGAGCACGCGGGCCGGCGGGATCGACACGGGTCCGAGTCCGATCGAGACGACGGCCGACGCCAGCAGGGCGAGCAGCAACCCGGTCGTTACCACCGCGGGGGGAACCCGGCCGAGCAGGCCTCCCCTCGCGGCGGCCGGTGTCGCCCGCGCCGTCTCGTCGTGCGTGGTCATCCGGTGCCGTGGATGCCCTGCGCGATCGTGGCGACGGCCTGCCCGTTGAGCACGCTGGGGGACAGAGTGATCGACTGCGGGACGGTGACCAGCCGGTTCTCCCGCACCGCGGTCGTCGAGGCGAGGGCGGGGCTGGAACGGACGGCCCGGGTCAGCTCGGCGTCGCTCTGCGGTGAGAACCCGGTGATCACCACGAGGGCCTGCGGGTCGAGCGCGGCCACCTGCTCGGCGGACAGACTCGCGAAGTCGCTGTCCTGGTCGGCCGCGATGTTCTCCCCTCCGGCGAGGGTGATGATGCCGTTGGCAAGACCGGCGCCACCCTGGGTCATCAGCGGCTGCCCGGTCTGTGGTGCCGAGGACAGCGCGAGGACCCGGACCGGAGCCGTGCCGGGGGGCGGGACCGCTGCGGTGACCTGGGCCTTGATCCGCTCGATCAGCTCGGTGCCCTGCGCCTGCACGCCGAACACGGTCGCGACCTGTTCGACGAATTCGTAGGTGTCATCGATGTTCTGCATCGGTGACGGCGCGTCGTCGCAGGCCACCAGGCTGGCCGCACCTGCTTGCTGCAGGCGCTCGACGGAGGGCGTGCCGTCGAACCCGCCGAAGCTGTAGCTGGAGATCCCGACGACGAGGTCGGGTGTCGCTGCGACGACCGACTCGGCGTTGCCCTGACCCGGGTCGAGCACCGGGATCGAGTCGAGCTCGGCCCGCTCGGCGCCGGTGAAGGCCGTGAAGAAGTCCGGAGCTGCGGTGCCGACGATCCGATCGCGTTGGCCGAGGGCGGTCAGGATCGCGGCTGCACCGCCGTCCATCGTGACCACGCGCTGCGGCGGGGCCGCAAGGCGGGGCACCGGAGGACAGCTCGGCGCGGCCGGGTGGCCGGCCGCGCCCGCGGACGAACCGCCCATGTCCGTGCCTTCGTGCCCCGCACGGTCGGAAGCGCCAGGACCGCCACCGCACCCGGCCAGCAGCACGGCCGTGGCCACGGCGGCACACGCCGTTGTGATCGCTCGTCGGTGTCGTCGCACCCGTACACGTCCTTCGTGCCGTATCGGTCAGAACACCTGAGCGGTCGGAGTTCGCGTCCGTCTGGTTCCCCCGTTCGTAGCACTGTGGCGTGACATGGGTCGCTCCGATCGGCCGTGGCGCCGGGAACTCGGCTGCACGCCGTCACGACATGTCACGTAGTGGTGCTGAGGCGCGAAGCTCGGGGGCTCGGAATGGTCGAGGGCGGAACGGCGCGACCGGCCGGGCAGATCCGCGACGACCGGGCTGCGGTGGCGCTCGCGGGACTGCTGTCGTTCGTGGCGATGTTCGACATGAACGTCGTCACCGTGGCGCTGCCGAGGATCGCGGACGGGTTCGTCGCCGACCCGCGGTCGGTCCAGTGGGTCGTGCTCGCCTACGCCGTCCCGGCCGTAGCCCTGCTGTTGCCAGCGGGGCGGTGGCTGGACCGCGTCACACTCCGGCCCGCCCTGTTCGCCGCCGTCGGTGTCTTCGCGGTGGCCAACATCGCGGCGGTGGTGGCGCCGTCGTTGCCGGTGCTGGTCGGTCTGCGCGCCGTGCAGGGTGCGGCCGGTGCGGTACTCATGGTCCTGATGCCGGTGCTCGCGACGGCGGCGGTCGCCCCGCACCGCCGGGGCCGGGCGATGGCGGTGCCCGCGACGGCCGGGCCGATCGGCGGGGTGCTCGGTCCCGCGTCGGGCGGGCCACTGATCGAGCTGGTCGGTTGGCGCGTCGCGTTCGTGCCGGCGGTACTGGTGTCGCTGGTCGCGATCGGGTTGGTCCACCGGTCCCGGATCGTCGCCGGGGCGTTCGCCGGACCGGGCCGGGCAAGCCTGGTCGACGCCGCTCTGCTGATCACCGGGCTCGGCCTGGTGTGCTCCGTCGCGACCGGTTTCCTCGCCGGGCCGGTGGCCGTGACCGCTGCGGTCGCGTTCGCGGCCACCGCGCTCGCGGCCTGGGCGGTACGCCCCGGGGCCCGGTCCGTCGCCGCGGCACTGCGGCCCGGTGGCATCGCGCCCACCGTGGCGGTGGCGCTGCTGGCCGGCGCGTTCGCAGTCGCCGGTTACCTGGTCGCGGTCGGGTTGCAGGCCGGTGGGAGCGGCCCGGCCGCCGCTGGGCTGACGGTGCTGGCCTTCCCGCTCGGCATGGTCGTGGCCGGGCCGGTCGCGGGTCGTCTCGCCGATCGCTTCTCGCCGCGTGCGGTCGCCGTCGCGGGCGTGGCCCTCGCCGCGGTGGGTTTCGCACTGCTCGCCGCGCTTCCCGAGGCGGGCGCCTGGGTCCCGGCCGACGTCGCCTGGCGGGTGGCGCTGGCCGGGCTTGGTACCGGGCTCTACGGCGGCCCCACCCAGGTACTCGTGCTCGCCGGCGCCGCGCGGGACCGGATGGCCACGGCCGGTGCCGGGGTGCAGTGCGCCCGTGCGCTCGGTTTCGCGGTCGGCCCGGCCGGCGCGGCACTGGCCTGGAACGCCGAGGGCACGGTGCTCGCCACTCGCCCCGCCCTGATCGTCGCGGCCCTCGCGGCCGTCGCCGCCGCGCTGGTGCTGATCCTGTACCGCGCCCGTCCCACCACCGAGGAGAACCCCTGATGTGTGGCATCGCCGGCCTGGTCGAGTCCGCTCCCGTCGCCGACCCGACGGGACTGCGGGTGATCGCCGAGGCCATGATCGCGACCCAGATCCCCCGTGGACCGGACGCGGGCGGGGTGTGGCACGACGAGCGGGCCGCCCTCGGGCACCGGCGCCTCGCCGTGATCGACATCGAAGGCGGGGCCCAGCCGATGCTCGTCGGCAGTGCGGGCACCCGCACCGTGCTGTCCTACTCCGGTGAGGTCTACAACCACCACGAGCTCCGCTGCGAGCTCCGGTCACGCGGCCACCGCTTCGACACCCGCAGCGACACCGAGGTCGTGCTCGCCGCCTTCCGGGAGTGGGGGATCGCCGCGCTCGACCGGTTCGAGGGCATGTTCGGTCTCGCCGTCTGGGATCAGCCCACCGGGCGGCTCGTGCTGGGCCGCGACCGGCTCGGCGTGAAGCCGCTGTACTGGGCACGGACCCCCACCGGCGGTGTCGCGTTCGGCTCCGAGCCGAAGGCCCTGTTCGCTCACCCCGGCATCGACCCGGTCGCCGACGTCGAGAGCCTGCGCGAGGGTTACTCGCTGCTGTTCTCGACCTGGCCCGGGGTGTACGCGGGCATCCACGAGGTGGAGCCGGGGGGTTGGCTGGTCGCCGACGCCGACGGCGTACGCACCGGCCGCTACTGGGAGCTGGAGCTGCGCGGACACGTCGACTCCCCCGAGGCCACGGCCGAGCGGGTCGCGATGCTCGTCGAACGGGCGGCTCGGTCGCGGCTCGAGGCCGACGTCGAGATCTGCAGCCTGCTCTCGGGCGGCTTGGACTCCTCGGTGGTGACCGCGTTCGCCGCCGCGGAGCTGCGGGACCGCCGTGGGCCGGAAGCGGTACTGCGCTCCTACGCCGTCGACTACGCCGACCAGGCCCGCGAGTTCACCGGTGATGTGCTGCGCACCGGGCACGACACGCCCTACGCGGCTGAGGCCGGGACGCACATCGGTACCGACCACGCGGTGACGGTGCTCGACCCGGCGGCGCTGCTCGACCTGGAGCACCGGCGCGCCGTCGTCGCGGCCCGGGACTCGCCGATCGGGGTCGGGGACATGGACACCTCGCTGTACCTGTTGTTCGGCCGGATCCGCGAGCACTCCACGGTCGCGCTGTCCGGTGAGGCCGCCGACGAGGTGTTCGGCGGGTACCCTTGGTTCCACACCGAGCGTGCCCGCACGGCGACGACGTTCCCGTGGCTGCTGGTCACCGGTGACGCCGCCGCCGTCCCGCTGCACCCCGACCTGGCCGCGGCGATGCGGATCGGCGAGTACCGGGCCGACACCTGCTCCGGCGCGCTCGCCGCCGTCCCGCACCACGACGACGAGACCCCCGAGCAGCACCGCTCCCGCGAGCTGCAGCACCTCTCGCTCACCCGATGGTTACGTCAGCTGCTGCATCGCAAGGACCGGTTGTCGATGGCGCACGGACTGGAGGTGCGGGTGCCCTACTGCGACCACCGGTTGGTCGAGTACGCCTTCTCGGTCCCGTGGACCGAGCAGACGCGTGACGGCCGGGAGAAGTCCCTGCTACGCGCGGCGGGGGCGAAACATCTGCCGGGAGCGGTGCTGTGGCGGGCCAAGAACCACTACCCGGCCACTCACGACCCTGGTTACAACGCCGGGCTGCAGCAGCTCGCCCGCACCTGCCTGGACGCCGACCGGGTCACCGACATCGTGGACCGCACCCGGATCGACCCGCTGCTCGACGCCCCCGCCGGGGGTCTCGACTGGGGGATGCGGCTGCGCCTCGAGCGCGCCGTCGACCTCGCCCTGTGGCTGGATCACGCCCGTCCCGAGCTGCGGATCTGAGAGGACACCACACCTGTGACGACCCACCACGAGACCGAGCCGGTGCCGCTGTTCGGCCCGGACTACAAGCGCGACCCGTACCCGCTCTACGACGAGCTGCGCGAGCGCTGCCCGATCCACCGGGTCGCGTTCCCCAGCGGTGTGCACGCCTGGCTGGTCACCGGTTACGACGCCGCCCACGCCACCCTCAACGACCGACGCCTTGGCAAGAACCATCGTCTGGGCAACGACGACTGGCGTGCGCTCGCGTCGATCATGCCCGAGCCGCAGCACTCCCAGCTGCAGGTTCACCTGCTCCACCAGGACCCGCCCATCCACACCGTGATGCGTCGGCTGGTCACCGAGTCGTTCACCCCGCGCGCCGCCGAAGAACTGCGTCCGCGGTTGCAGGAGATCGCAGATCGGCTGGTCGCCGACCTGGTGTCCGCCGAAGGGCCGGTCGACCTGGTCGCGGGTTTCGCCGCGCACTTCCCGTTCGCGTCGCTCGCCCTGGCGATCGGGCTGCCCGACGAGCTGACGGCAGGGTTCCGGCGGGAGTGGGGTGGCGTCGTCGCCCCGGTCGGCCCCACCGACCCGCGTCGCGCCCGCTACGAGGGACTGCTCCACGGGCTGCAGGACTACATCGCCCGCGTCGTCGACGGCGTCCGCGGCCTGCCCGGCGACGGCCTGCTGACCCGCCTCGTGGCGGCCCGCGACTCCGGCGACCTCACGACCGAGCAACTCGACTCCATGGTGTTCCAGCTGCTGGTCGCCGGCCAGGAGCCGGTGGCCAACCAGATCACCACCGCTCTCGTCGCGCTGCTGCACCGCCCCGACGAACTGGACCGGCTCGCCGCCGACCCGGTGCTGCTCCCGCGCGCGGTGGAGGAGCTGCTGCGCTACGACAGCGCGTTCGAACTCACCACCTGGCGGTTCCTCGCCGAGAGCGACGAGCTGCACGGCCGCGAGGTCCCGGCCGGTGACTCGGTGATCGTGTCGCTGTGCGCGGCCAACCACGACCCCCGCCGCTTCGAGCGTGCCGACGAGCTGGTGCTCGATCGCGAGCCCAATCCGCACCTCGCGTTCGGGCACGGCATCCACTTCTGTCCCGGTGCCGCGCTGGCCCGTGTCGAGCTGCAGGTGGCACTCGGCACGCTGCTGACCCGGTTGCCCGGTATGCGGTTCGGCACCGATCCCACCGCGCTCGACTGGACCCCGGCCGTGCTGGGCCGTGGTGTCCGTGCCCTGCCGGTGACCCACGGAGCATCGCGCCCCGACTGACCCGACGGAAACCCACCGCACCGCCACCGCCTGCGAGGGCCCGCCGATCGGAGGATCGTTGATCACCTGTGCTCCGGACCCGGTGACCGACCGGACCCGTACCGACGCCCTCGTCGAGGACATCCTCGGCATCCTGCTGCACCACCGGCGCGCCCCACGTGACGAACCCACACCCGAGACGACGGCGTTCGCCCCGCAGCGCGCCCAGATCCGGGCCGCGGTCGCGACCGGGACGCCGCTGCGTCTGGTGCTGCCGGCGTTCCCGTGCAAGTCGCCGAACCCGGCCAAGGTGCTCAGCCGCCTGCCCGATGCCGGGGAGCGGTTGTCCCTGCACCACCTGGACCGGATCCGCGCCGAGATCGCCGCCGTGCACGAACCCGGGGCCAGGGTGCTCGTCTGCTCCGACGGGCACGTCTTCGCCGATCTGATCGGGGTGCCCGACCGGCACGTCGACGACTACGGCACGGCCCTGCGCGAGCTGGCCGCGTCCGAGCGGTTGCCGGGGTTCGAGTTCTTCGACCTCTCCCACGCCTGGCCCGGGCGGAGCCACGACGAGCGTCGCGCACTGCTCGACCAGGTCTGGGCGCCGTCGGTGGAACAACTCCGCAGACGGTGCCGGTCGGACCCCGCGGAGCGGGCCCTGTACCTGGGGATCGTGCGCTTCCTGGTCGAGGACGCCGCTGACCACGGTGAGAGCCGGGCTGCTCTGCAGCGCCGCTCCCGCGAGCGGGCCTACCGGGTGGTGGCCCGCAGCAACGCGTGGAGCGCGTTGGTCGCCGACCGGTTCCCCGTCGGGGTCCGGCTCTCCATCCATCCGCATCCGGCCGGGGCGACGAAGCTCGGTGTGCGACTGGTGCGGGCCGACGACGTGTGGACCACCCCGTGGCACTCGTGCGCCGTACGGGGACGGGACGGAGTGTGGTCGTTGCAGCGAGCGGACGGTGCACGGCAGCTGGGAAGCGTGGTCCGGCGGGCGGGCCGGCCGGACCACGTCGCGGTGCAGGTCGGCGGCGGGCCGAGGTCGTGATCAACGATTCGGTGGATCGAGGGTCGGGGCCGGGGAGCAGTCCGATTCCTGCGATTCGGCCACGGCGGTGACTCGAGCGCGCCGTCCGCCGGGCACCGGTGCGGGACCTGTCCCGGGGAGCGGCCGGGCCCGGGCCGCCCGGACGGCGTTGAGGATGACCAGCACCTCGGCTGCTTCGTGGATGACGACGACGGTGGCCAGACCGAGCATGCCGAGACCGGCGAGCGGGACGAGCGTGCCGATGATCAGCAACGAGAAGCCGACGTTCTGCACCATGATCGTCCGTGCCCGGCGGGCGTGCGCGAGGTTCTGGGGCAGGTGCCGGAGGTCCTCGCCCATCAGGGCGACATCGGCGGTCTCGATGGCGACGTCGGTACCCATCGCCCCCATCGCGATGCCGACGTCGGCGGTCGCGAGAGCGGGGGCGTCGTTGACTCCGTCGCCGACCATGGCGACGCGGCGGCCGGCGGCGATCTCGCTCAACAGCGCGGCCTTGTCCTCCGGCCGCAGCTCGGCGTGGACGGCGTCGATACCGGCCTGCCGGGCGAGGGTGTGGGCGGTGCGCCGGTTGTCACCGGTGAGCATGGCGACCTCGATGCCGAGGTCACGGATCCGGCGGACGGCCTCGGGTGCCTCGGGGCGGAGTTCGTCGCGGACCGCGACAGCGCCCAGCAGCGTCGTGTCCTGTTCGACCATGACCACGGTGCAGCCCTCACCCTGCAGGCGCGTCACGTCGTCGGCGAGCGGGCCCGGATCGACCCAGCCGGGCTTGCCGAGCCGCAGGGCCTCGCCGTTGCGGGTGCCGGTGAGGCCGTGGCCGGCGACGGCGGTGACGTTCTCGGCCGGGACCACCACGACCGATCGTGCGGGGTCGGCGACGGCGTCGAGGACGGCGCGGGCGAGCGGATGCTCACTGCGGGCCTCCAGGGCGGCCGCGACCGCCAGGACCTCGCGTCGGTCGTGCCCGGCGGTGGCCAGCACGGCGACGACCTCGGGCTCGTTGCGGGTGAGGGTGCCGGTCTTGTCGAGTGCGATCACCCGGACACGGCCGAGTTCCTCGAGCGCGGCACCTCCCTTGACCAGGGCACCGTGCCGGCTCGACGCCCCGATCGCGGCGACCACGGTCAGCGGCACCGAGATCGCGAGCGCACACGGGGAGGCGGCGACGAGGACGACCAGCGCCCGTTCGATCCACACCGCGGGCTCGCCCAGCAGCGACCCGAGCGTGGCGACGAGCGCGGCGAGCACCATGATGCCCGGTACCAGGGGGCGGGCGACCCGGTCGGCGAGGCGCTGACCGGCTCCCTTGCGGTCCTGGGCCCGTTCGACGATGCGGACGATCCGGGCCAGCGAGCTGTCCGACGCCGGCGCGGTGACCTCGACCTCGACCGCACCACCGCCGTTGATCGTGCCCGCGTGCAGGACGTCGCCGGGGCCGGCCTCGACCGGGACCGACTCCCCGGTGATCGCGGAGGTGTCCAGGCTGGTCCGGCCGGCGCGGACGACACCGTCGGTCGCGGCGCGCTCGCCCGGACGCAGGACGAGGAGGTCGCCGACCACGAGGTCGTCGGGCGGGACGGTGACCTCGCGGCCGTCGCGCACGACGGTGGCGGTCGGGGGCACCAGCCCGAGCAGCGCCCGCAGCCCGCGGCGGGTCCGGACGACCGCGTGCTGTTCCAGACCCTCGGCGATCGAGAAGAGGATCCCGAGCAGTGCCGCCTCGGTGATCTGCCCGAGCGCGACCGCGCCGACCGCGGCGATGGTCATCAGGGTCCCGACGCCGACGCGGCCGTGGCGCAGGTTGCGCAGGGCGGCGGGGGCGAAGGTCGACGCCGCCACAGCGACCGCGGCGAGCTCGATCCCCCCGGTCAGGAGCGCCGGTGCGCCGGTCAGGGCACCGATCAGCGTGGCGCTCGCGAGCAGCGACGCCGCGACGGCGGCGAGTTGCAGCTCCCGGACCCGCCAGATGCGGACGGGCGCCTCATCGGCCCCCGGGGGCGCCGTCGTCACCCCGGGGGCGCAACAGGCGTCAGACACGGTCGGCTCCGCCGGCGGTGTGGGTCGTGCCGGCTCCGCCGACGGTGTCGGACGTGCCGCCTCCGCCGGCGGGCACCTCCGCGTCGAGGTCCAGCAGCGCCCCCAGCACCGTCGCTCCCCGCTCGGAGAGCCGGTACATGACCATCCGCCCGTCCTTGCGGGAGGTCACGACGCCCGCGCTCCGTAGCTGGCGCAGGTGGTGGGACACCAACGCCTGCGGGGCCGCCACCACCCACGCGGTGTCGCAGACGCACAGCTCGTCCCCGATCAGGAGCGCCATCGCGATCCGCAGCCGCGTCGGGTCGCCGAGCCCGCGCCCGACGGCGGCCGCCGGTTCGAGACCGGCCGGGCCCGGAAGCCTCGAACGGATCAGCTCTGCGCGGGGCAGGTCCAGGCACAGCAGTTCACAGCGGTCGTCGACGGACACACCAATAATCTAATGCATGTTTGTGTGTCTGAGAACGGCTCGGAGCGGGTCCGCGGCCACCGGGGCCGGGACGGTGAGGTCGCCGCACGGGCGTCGATCAGGGATCGCCGTCCGGGCCGCGCGCGTCCCGGATCTCCGTACCGGTCGTGTCGGGGCGGAAGCGGTGCCCGGTGAGCATCGCCGAGCGGGCGACCATGATCCCGCCGACCGCGGAGGTGACGATCTGCAGGGCGACCGCCAGCAGCGCCTTGACGATGTCGGCGACACCCGGCATGAGCAGCACCGAACCGATGATCACCAGGCTGATCCCGACGCCGGTGGCGGTCGCGACCGACGAGGCCCGCATGTAGACGTCGCCGAAGCGGAGCAGCCCGAGCGCGGCCAGCAGCAGGGTGAGCCCGCCGGCGACGGCGAGCACCTGGCCGACGACGGCGAGGACAGTGCTGATGGTGCTCACCGTGCCCCCCCGGTGAGGGCCCGGGCGAAGGAGACGGCGGCCAGGAACGCGACCATGGTCGCCACCAGCACCAGGTCGAACGTCGAGGTGCTGCCCGAGCGGACGCCGCCGAGCGCGATCAACCCGACCACGGTGACGGTGAGCAGTTCGGCGCCGATGATCCGGGAACCGCGGTCCGGGCCACGCACGATCCGCACCACGGCGAGCAGCGCCGCCAGGCCGCAGCAGGCGAACGCGATGTCGATGCCGATCACGTCGACACCTCCTTCCTCGGCGGACCGAACGCCCGGAGCATCCGGGCCTCCATGTCACGCAGCTCGGCCAGCGCGGTCTCCGGGTCGTCGTGGTACATCGAGTGGACGAGCAGCTCGTGGTGCCCGTCGACGACGCCGAGGGTCAGGGTGCCGGGGGTCAGGGTGATCAGCGCGCCCATGACCGCGGCCCGGGCGTCGGTCTGCGAGGCCAGCGGCAGCCGGATCACCCGCGGGGTCGCGGACGAGCCCGGGGTGAGGACATCCACCAGCACGTCCCGGCAACAGAACAGGACCTGACCGGCGAACCACAGGCCGAACACGAACAGCTGCGGCAGCCGGGCGAAGGATCGGATCATCGGAGTACCGCCTCCACGTATCCGCCGGTGTCGAGCAGACCCGCCGCCGCGGTGGCGGACAACCCGTAGAGCAGCTCGGCGCCGAGCCCGAGGCCGAGCGTGACCGCGGCCAGCACGAGCGAGGGCAGGGTGAGCCGGATCCCCACGGCGGGCACCGCGGGGGCCGCGACAGCGACCCCACCACCGGCCGGTCCGCCGTCCTCCTCGGGACTGCGTACCAGCGCGTTCCAGATCTTGATCATCGAGAGCAGGGTGAGCAGGCTGACCACGATCGCCACGACGGCGGCCGCGACCTGGCCGGCGTCGAGGGCGGCCAGGATCAGGGTCAGCTTCGCGACGAAGCCGGAGAACGGCGGGATGCCTGCGAGGGACAGCGCGGCCACGCCGAACGCGGCGACCAGCAGCGGATCGCGCCGGGCGACGCCGCGGATCCCGCCCAGTTCACCGGTCCCGTGCCGTTCCTCGACCGCGCCGGTGGAGAGGAACAACGACGCTTTGACGATCATGTGGTGGAGCAGGTAGAAGATGCCGGCCGCCAGCCCGAGCGGGGTGAACAGGGCGACGCCGAGCAGGATGTAACCGATCTGGCTGACCATGTGGAAGGCCAGGATCGAACGCATCGTGTTCTCGCCGACCGCTCCGAGGACGCCGACGAGCATCGTCGCGGAGAACAGCAGCACCCCGATCCACAGCCAGCGGGCCTCGCCGTCGAACACGACGGCGTAGATGCGGTAGATCGCGTAGATCGCGACCTTGGTGTGCAGTCCGGAGAACAGCGCCGTCACCGCCGGCGAGGTCGACGGGTAGGCGCGGGCCAGCCAACCGTGCACGGGCACGACGGCGGCCTTCATCGACAGGGCGGCCAGGCAGATGCCCACCGCGGCCGCGACGGTCCCGGACTCCTGCGCGGCGCCGGCGAGCTCGCCGAGGTTGACCGTGCCCGCGCTGCCGTAGACGAGCGCGACGCCGGCCAGGAACACGGTCGAGACGAACAGGTTGAACGCGACGTAGAGCCGGGTGCCGTTGACCGCGCGCATCGTCCCCTGCCGGCGGCGGGCCAGCACCAGCAGCCCGTAGGAGGGAAGGAGCATGACCTCGATGAAGACGAACAGGTTGAACAGGTCCGCGGTCAGCAGCGCACCGTTCACCCCGCCGACCAGCGCGAGGACCAGGGGCGGGAACAGTCGCGCCGCCCCGGGACCGGTCATCAGCCCGAACGCCGCGCAGACCAGCGCGAGCAGCCCGGTCACGGTGAGCATCAGCGCCGCCAGGGCGTCCGCGGCGAACGGGATCGCGATCCCGGCCGGCCAGGCCCCGACCGGCTCGGCGAGCACCTCGCCGCCCGAGGTGGCGACCACGAGCGCGATCCCGGCCAGCAGGTTCGCACCGAGCAGGACGAGCAGGACGACGCGGGCCCACAGGGCCCCGGCCCGGGCCGGAGCGGTCAGCCCGGCGGCACCCAGCGGCAGCCCGACGAGGAGGGGGAGCAGGACGGCGGCGGTCATCGGCGGGGCTCCGGGTGCTCGGCCGGGCGGTCGCGGTCCGCGGTGTCGTCCCCGGCCCGGCCGGTGACGGCCAGCACCAGCATGACGATCGTGATCGCGAAGGCGATCACGATCGCGGTGAGCACGAACGCCTGCGGCAACGGGTCGGCGGCCGCGGCCGGGTCGGTGCCGTCGAGCGGTTCACCGCGACGCTGGGTCCCGCCGGCGGCGAACAGCAGCAGGTTGACGGCATGGCCGAGCAACAGGAAGCCGAGCACGGCACGCAGGTAGCTGCGGTCGAGCATCAGGTAGGCGGCCCCTGCGACGAGGATGCCGATCGTGAGGGCGAGGATCATCGCGCCACCTCCTCGGATGCACGGTCCTCGTCGGACCCGTCGGACAGGGGCTCGGCGCCTTCCGCCTGCGGTGCGCCCAGCAGGTTCAGCCCGGCGACCACCACCCCGAGCACGGCCAGGTACACACCGACGTCGAACACCAGCGCGGTGGAGAGATGCACGCCGAGCAGATCGGCGTGCAGCGGGCGCAGGAAGGAGCCGTCGGCGAGCCCGAGCAGTCCGGTCGCCGCCGCGACCACCGCGCCCATGCCGGCGACGAGGAGGAACGGCAACCGGACCCGGCCCGCCCCGTCGGACGGCGCGGCGAGGTAGGCCAGCACCAGCGCGGAGGCTCCGACGAGTGCACCGATGAACCCGCCGCCGGGAGCGTTGTGCCCGCGCAGCAGGACGTACACCGAGGCGAGCAGCAGGAACGGGACGAGCACCTTCGCCGCGGTGCGCAGGAAGACGGCGTTCGCCCGGGGATCGCTCACCGGGGCGGCCGGGTCGTCGAGCACCCGCAGCGGCTGCGGACGGCGCGCGTCGAGCAGCGCGGTCATCACCAGGGCGGCCAGCGCGAGCACCACGAGCTCACCGAAGGTGTCGAGCGCCCGGAAGTCGACGAGGATCGTGTTGACGACATTCGATCCACCGGTCCGCTCCTCCGCCTCCGCCAGGAACCAGGTCGACGCCGCGGACGGGCCCCGCCACCCGGTCATCGCCAGTGCCGCCGTGGTCGCGGCGGCACCGGCGCCGACGGCGAGTGCCCCGCGCACGACGGTGCGGCGGCCGCCACCACCACGGCTGCGCGGGAACCCACGCGGAAGGCGCCGCAGGATCAGCACGATCACGGCCACCGTCAGCACCTCGACCAGGAGTTGGGTGAGGGCGACGTCGGCCGCGCCGAGACCGTAGAACCAGAGCGCCACCGCGAATCCGACCACCCCGGCCGCCAGGACCGCCGCGAGCCGCTCCCGCGCCGCCAGGACGGCACCGACCCCGGTCGCGGCGAGCAGGAGCAGGAGCAGGTCCGACGCACGGGAGGTACCGGCCGCGGCCGCGACGTCACCGGCCCGCAGCGCGACGGCCGCGGTGCCGCCCACCCCGATCAGCAGGATCGGGACGAGCAGGTGCCGGGCCGGGGAGTCGCCCGCGGTGGGCCGGCCGGTGGCGCGGCCGAGGTCGATGACCCCCGCGCGCAGGCGTTCCACGGCACCGACCCCGGTGAACGGCCACAGCGGACGGTCGAGCAGCCGGTCGACCCGCCCCCGCGCGGCCACCAGAGCGGCCCCGGCGGCGATGGCCGCCACCGAGACCGCCAGCGCCGGGTTGATCCCGTGCCACGCGTAGAAGCCGTCGATCCCGGTGGCCGGGACCGACAGGGAGGCCGCGGCCGACCCGGCGAGCAGCCGGTCCAGCACCGGGGCCGCCGGCCCGAGGGCGGCCCCGGCGACCGCGGTGACGGTGATGGTGCCGGCCATCACCCGGGTCCCGGCGGCAGGCCGCAGCTCGCCGGGCGCTCCGAACATGACGGGCACGACCATCCGGGCGCTGTAGGCCACGGTCAGCACCGCCGCCACCCCGAGCCCGGCGGCGGCGAGCACGGCCGGCCCGCCGGAGGCGGTCAGCGCGGCGTCGAGCACGTACTCCTTGGAGACGAAACCCAGGGTGATCGGGATCCCGGCCATGCTGAGTGCCGCGAGGACGATCATCGTCGCGGCCCACGGCATCGCACGGAACAGGCCACGTATCTCACGCAGGTCCCGGGTGCCCGCCCGGCGCTCGAGCAGGCCGACCGTCATGAACCCGGCCGACTTGAACAGCGCGTGCGCCACGACGTGGGCGCTCGCCGCGAGCAGCGCGCCCGGGGTGCCGACCCCGATCACCGCCACCAGCAGGCCGAGCTGGCTCACCGTGGAGTAGGCGAGCAGCTCCTTGAGGTCGTGGCGCTGCAGCGCGAACACCCCGCCGATCAGTGCCGTGACGACGCCGACCGTGACCAGCAGCCACGGCCACACCGGTGCGGCCGAGGCGGCTCCGGAGAACCGCATCAGCAGGTAGATGCCGGCCTTCACCATGGCCGCGGCGTGCAGGTAGGCGCTCACCGGCGCCGGGGCGACCATCGCGTCCGGGAGCCACGAATGGAACGGGAACTGCGCCGCCTTCGTCATCGCGGCCACCGCGACGAGCACGGCGACCACGCCGGCGAACACCGGGTCGGTGCCCCACGCCGGGTCGGCCAGCGCGACCGACAGCTGTGTCGTGCCGGTCCGCACGACGATCGTGCACACTGCGGCGAGCAGGGCGAGCCCGCCGGAGACCGTGATCAGCAGCGTCCGGGCGGCCGGCTCCCGTCCCTTCGGGCCCACCCGCAGGATCAGCAGGTACGAGCAGAGCGTCGTGATCTCCCAGGCGACGAACAGCAGGACCAGGTCGTCGGCCAGCACCAGGGTGAGCATCGCCGCGGCGAACGCCGTCATCAGTGCGTAGAAGCCACCGGAGCGCCGCTCGGTCAGGTACGACGTCGAGTAGGCCAGGATCACGGCGCCGACGCCCAGCACCAGCAGCGCGAAGAGCGCGGCGAGACCGTCCATCCGCAGCCGGACCATCACGTCCAGGGCCGGGATCCACGGAAGGACCTCGGTCACCGGCTCCGGGGAGGAGGCGGGCCCGGCGGCGACCACGACGGTGAGCACGCCCAGCCCGGCGGCACCGGCCCAGCCGGCCAGGGGGCCGAGCCGCCCGGCGAGCACCGGCACCAGCAGCACCAACGCCCACGCTGTGACGAGCACGGGGAACAACGACACGAATCCTCTTCCCGGGAAGTCGGGCGCGTGGCGGGCCGGACCGGCCGTTCGGTCCCGCACCCCGTCACGGGTACGGGCACGGAGCCGGGCCCGACGAGCATGCCACGCGCGTCCGGTCGCTCCAGGCAGGTCGCCGAGCGGTGCGCGAGAGGCTCAGGCGTCCGGTGCGACGCCGGCGAGCATCGGACCCCACGACGTCGGATGCCCGTTGGTCCCCGGGTGCGGGACGAGCCACGCCATGGCGCGCAGCACGCATGCGGTGCTCATGGGCGGCGAGTCTAGACGGACATCCTCCCGGCAGGGCCGGACCACCGGTGCCGCCCGGCCGGCCCGGCCCGGCCAGCAACCGCGTCGCGGCACGGGTGTGAGGGCCTGTGGTGCGGGTAGGCGCCGGGGAGCGGCCGGACGGACCGGCCGCGGACCCGAAACGGAGGGTGATCACCATGACGACCGCACGCGAGATCATGACCCCCGGTGCGGAGTGCGTGCAGACGACCGACACCGCAGGCGACGCCGCCCGCACGATGACCCGGCTCGGTGTCGGAGCACTGCCGATCTGCGGACCGGACAACAAGATCAAGGGTGTGGTGACCGACCGCGACCTGGTCGTCAAGGTCTTCGGCCAGAACCGGGACGCAGGCTTCGTCGCCGGTGACCTGAACCAGGGCGAGGCGGTGACCATCGGTGCCGACGACTCGGCCGAGGAGATCCTCGCGACCATGACCACGCACCGGGTACGCCGGCTCCCGGTGATCGACGGGGACCGGCTGGTCGGGATGGTGGCACTGGCCGATGTGGCCCGCGCACTGCCGAACCCGCAGGTCGGCGAGCTCGTCGAAGCCCTCTCCGCGGAGTAGGCCGACTCGGCGGAGCGGGCCGGGTCCCGGCGAGTGCGGGCCGGCCCGCCGGTTCAACGACCGTCGGCGGGACCCAGCGCGTCGAGGTCGCGGCGCGCCCGCTCGCTCATCCGGGCCAGCGCCGCGCGGCCCGCCCGCGGGTCGCGCTCGCGGACCGACGCGACCATGTCGTGATGGTCGGCGTGTGACCGGACGAGATCGCCGCGCAGGGCGATCTCGGTCTCCAGCCGGTTCGCCATCAGCCGACGCATCGGGCTGCGGATGGCGAGCATGTTCCGGAGCAGGATGCGGTTGTGTGCCGCCTCGGCGAGCACGATGTGGAACTCGCCGTCGGCGGCGAGGAAGCGCGGGACATCGGTCCCGGCCGCCGCCATCGTCTCGAGCAGCTCGTCGAGCCGGGTGAGCTGGGCGTCGGTGCGGCGCCGTGCGGCGAGGTCGACGATCGCGGACTCGATGGCCTCCCGGGCCTCGACGAGCTCGACGTACTCGGCGACGTCGGAGGCACCGAGGGACCACGGGACGAACCGGTCGTCGTGCTCGACCTCCAGCACGACGGTGCCGACGCCCTGCCGCGTCTCCACCCAGCCCCGGGCCTGCAGGGTGCGGACGGCTTCGCGGACGGTGAGCATCGAGGTGCCGGTGTCGGCGGCGAACTCCCGCAGCGAGGGCAGCATCGCCCCGGCGGGCCAGACCCCCGTCACGATCTTCCTGGTCATCTGCTCGACGAGTTCGTCGACCACGCTGACCCGGCGGACGCCGGTGAGTCTCTCGTCCCGCTTGGGCGGGCCCGGCCGGCGGGGCCGGCCTGCGGTGGTGCCTGCGGACGAGGACATGGGCGAAACTGTAGGGCAGCCGGATCCGTTATCACAGGCAGCTTGAGAACTCGGCGCGGAGCTCGGCCCCGGTCGCATCAGTCGGGCAGCGCCAGCGGGGCGAGCTCGGCGAACCGGTCACCGGGGCCCGGGTTGCCGGCGTCGCAGGCCCCATCGAGGTGGTGCACGATCCCCCAGACCGCGTTGAGTGCGGTCTGCACGGCGCCCTCGGCCCAGGCCGGCGTCCAGGACACGTCGTCGCCCGCCAGGAAGATCCCGCGCTCGGCCGGGGGCAGGTCGTCCTGCATGAAGTGGCAGTACATCCGCCGGTTGTAGCGGTAGTGGCCGGGCAGCGCACCCTTGAACGCGCCGAGACTGTGCGGATCGGACTCCCAGGTGACGGTGATCGGGTCACCGATGACGTGTCCGGCGATGTCGACGCCCGGGTAGACCTCCCGCAGTGCCCGCAGCGCCAGCTCGACCCGCTTCTCCACCGGGTAGGGCAGCATCTTCAGCGAGTCGCTCATCCACGAGTACGACAGGCAGATCACGCCGGGCCGATCGGGGCCGTTGTCGAACAGGTAGGTGCTGCGGGTGAGCCGGTCGGTCAGCGTCATGCTCATGACGTCCCGCCCGGTCATCGGGTCGGTGTCGCGCCAGAAGGGCCGGTCGACCATCACGAACGTCTTCGTCGACTGCATGTAGCGGGTCCGGTCGATCGCCATCCACAGCTCCTGGCTGAACAGCGACTCGTCGGTCTCGATCTGGGTGGAGAGCAGCCAGCCCTGACAGGTCGTGAGAACGGCGGGGAAGTCCCGCACGCCGCCGTAGACGTCGGTGACCCGGATCGCGTCGGGTGCGACCCGGTGGATCCGCGCCACCCCCGGCCGGGTCCCGCCGCCGTGCAGCAACGACAGGCTGGTCCCGGCGGGCCAGTGGGCGAGCCCGTCCGGGGCACGCCGCCACAGGCCCTGCGGGACCTGTTCGACCCCGCCGACGACGAGCAGCTGGTCCTCGTCGCAGGCGGTCGTCACCACCCGGAGGATCTCCAGCATCGAGTTGGGGAAGTCCGAGTCCCAGCCGCCGGTGCCGAAACCGACCTGCCCGAACGCCTCCCGGTGCGCGAAGCTCAGCTCGGCGAACGGCGTGGAGGTCGCCACGAAGTCGTAGAACGTGCGGTCGTCCCACTGCGGCACCAGCTCGTCCCACAGCCGCTTGAGGGTGCCCGTGTCGCGCGCCCGGATGGCCTCCTGGATCGCGGTGAACCCGGCGCGCTGCTCCAGCGCGGCGGCCCAGGCGTCCGCGACCTCCGTGAAGAACGGCGGCAGGTCGGCCAGTTCGGTGGCGTAGTACGTGCGCCCGTGCAGGTCGATCACGGTGCTGCCGGACGCAGGCGTCAGCGGGTTCGGGAACGGTTCGGTGTGCAGGCCGAGCAGGTCGACGTAGTGGTGGAAGGCGGTCGACGAGCGGGGGAACCGCATGCCACCCAGCTCGGCGACGATCCCGTCGGCTCCCTCGAACGGCTGCGACCGCAACCGCCCGCCCAGGTGCGAGGATTCGTAGACCACCGGGCGCAGGCCGAGCCGCATCAGCTCGTAGGCGGCCACCAGGCCGGCGATCCCGGCGCCGACGACGGCGACCTCGGCGCCGAGCCGGTCGGCGGGGACCCGGCCGAGCCCGGCCGGATGGGAGATCCACTCGTCGAACGGGAACGGGAAGTCCGGCCCGAAGGCGGTGACCGGACGCTGCGGGTCGGGACTCATCGGGGGGCGGCTCCTGGTGGTCGGGGCCCGGCCGACCCTACTTCCGCGCGGCGGGGTCACCGGTGTGCCGCGATCCGCCGCCGCGCTGGGGCCGACCCCGGCGGGACTGCACCACCCCGGTGACGATCCGCTGGTAGGCGGTCGGCAGCAGCCGCACCATCGAGTCGATGGCCCACGCGTCCGGCCCGATCAGGATCCGGCGCCGGTCGCGCAGCACCCCGTCCAGGATGGTCCTGGCCGCACGGTCCGGAGTGGTCAGGAACAGCGCCTCGAACTCCTTCGACGCGTCCTGGGTCGACTTCCCGGTGGCCTCGGCGACGCTGGTGTCCATCCGGGCGGCGCGCGCGATGTTGGTCTTGATCCCGCCCGGGTGCACGCAGGTCGCGGAGACCCGGGAGCCGGTCAGCTCCAGGTCCTGGCGCAGCGACTCGGTGAACCCGCGCACCGCGTACTTGCTGGCGTTGTAACCGCTCATGAGTGGCTGGGCGGCGATGCCGAACACGCTGGACAGGTTCACCACGTGCCCGTCGCCGGACTCCTCCAGGTGCGGCAGGAACGCCTTGGTGCCGTACACCACGCCCCAGAAGTTGATGTCCATGATCCAGCGGTAGTCGTCGAGGGAGAGCCCCGGAACGGTCCCGGACAGCGCGACGCCCGCGTTGTTGACCAGCAGGTCGACCACCCCGTGCTCGGCGACGACGGCATCCGCCCAGCCGTACACGGCGTGCTCGTCGGCGACGTCGAGCTCGGTCGTCGTCACCCGGACCTGGGGTCCGGCGAGTGCGGCGGTCTCGGACAGCCCGGCGGCGTCGCGGTCGGCGAGCGCGAGATGGCAGCCCAGTCCGGACAGGCGCAGGGCGAGCGCGCGACCGATCCCGGAGCCCGCCCCGGTGATCGCCGCGGTGCGGCCGGTGAAGGTCTTCATGCCGGGGGCCTCTCCGTCGGGGTGGTGGCGGGGAGAGACTAATCTGATGACGGCTGATTCCCCATTGCCGGGTGAGCGGCGTCATCCGGTCGCATGATCGCTGTCGCACCGCCGACCAGGAAACGGGCCAGCGCCTCGGCCACCCGCACCCGGGGCGGGGTGAACCCGCGCGCCGTCCAGGTCATGACGACGTGGCTGATCCCGCCGATCAGTGCGTCGGTGGTGAGGCCGTCGTCGGCGGCGGCGAGCGGTGCCCCGGCGTGTTCGGCGGCGAGCGTCGCGAGCAGCCTGCCGAACTCCGACTTCGTCCGCAGCGAGGTCCGTTCGACCCGCTCGCTGACCCCGAGCACCTCGAACCAGACGACCCGGGCCAGGCGTGGGTCGTCCTCGACGACGGCCAGGAACGCGTCCAGCCCGGTCCGGGCGAGGGCGAGCGGATCGGTCGAGGGGTGTGCGATCAGCGCCGCGGGCACGGCGGCGCGCAACCGGTCCACGCACTCGCCGTGCACCGCGAGCAGCAGGTCCTCGGTGCCCTCGAAGCAGTCGTAGAAGTAGCGGTCGGCGACCCGGGCCTCCCGGCAGATCCGGCGCACCGTCGCGGCCCGGTACCCCTCGGTGCCGAGCACCTCCAGGCCCGCGTCCAGCAACCGGCGTCGCCGGTGCTCGGCGCGGTCGGAGGCCGACTCGCCGGCGTAGGTGCGGCCCGTACTCACCCGGCCATTTCAGCATGGTGCTTGCGATGTCACCCAGTTGCCGCGTAACGCCCCCGCCAGGTGACTTCGATGGGCAGAGCAACAGCGAGTGATGGACAGGTGGATGGACGACAGCGGGCCGTACGAGCGCTACTACGCCGACCGGGAGGCCGCGGGGGAGCGGACCGTCCTGTGGCCGTGGGTGCTGCTCGCCGTCGTCGTCCCGTTGCTGGTGATCCAGTCGTTCGTGGTCCCCGGGGAGTCGGCCGAGGCCACCGCGACCCAGGCGTACGCCGTGCCCGCACCGGTGGCGGCCGTGACGGCGGGCGACGGCGAGTTCCCGGTCGGTGTCACGCTGGCCCCGGGGGACTACGACACCCCGGGGCCCGGGCCGGGCGCGGCGTGCGAGCACGTCCGGCTCGGGACGGACGGTGTGGAGGTCGCCCGGGCCGTGCTGAGAGGGCCCGGGGCGCTCCGGCTGATCGCCGGTGAGACGGTCACCTTCTCCGGTGGCTGTGTCTGGTCGAGGACGTGATCGCCCGGCCGTTGCGGCGGGGCGCGGTGGACGGATGTCCCCGTCTGCTCAGCCGGGGTCGTCGACGAGCGCGCTGTTGAGGTCCGGGTACCAGGGGATGATCCGGTCGAGACCGGTCATCCGGACCGGACGCTGCACCGCGCGGTTGCCCGGGCCGGTGACCCCGGACAACGGCACCCCGAGATCCTCGGCGGCTCGCGAGGAACCGACGACCGCGGTCAGTCCGTGCGACCCGAAGAACCCGACCCCCGACAGGTCGAGCACGGCCCGTGTCGGGGCCGTGCGGTGCAGGAGATCCACCATCCGGAGCTGGATCGCCTCGGCCTCCGCCCGGTCGATCTCGCCGGTCACCTCCAGCACCGTGATCCCCGGACGCGGGACGTGGTCACGCAGCCGCACCTTCGACGACGACGGCGGTTCGGCGGCCGGGCCGGTCACCGGCGCCGCGGCCCGGACGCCGGCGCTCGCCGGGCCCGCCGTGCAGAACCTGCGGGGCCGTGCGTCCGGATCGGTACGGTGCTGTGGATGATGCGCTCACCGTACCGAGCACCGACCGGAAGTCCAGGGTGCGACCTGCGGAACCCCCCGACGTGTCCGGCTCCGGCGGACGCCGTGGAACCCGGCCCCCGATGACCGGCCTCACCCCCGACTCGACGGCACGGGAGCAGGTCGCCGCGCTGCGGGTGGGGGAGATCTCGGCCCGGGAGCTGGCCGAGCTGCACCTGGCCCGGATCGCCGAGCGGAACCCGCAGCTCAACGCGGTCGTCTCGCTCGACCCGCAGCGGGCGCTGGACGGCGCCGCCGCGGCCGACGAGCAGCTCGCCTCGGGTGCGGAGGTCGGCCCGCTGCACGGGCTGCCGTTCGCGTTCAAGGACACCCACGCGGTCGCGGGCTGGCGCACCACCTACGGCTCGCCGATCCACGCCGACCACGTGCCCGACACCGACGACCTGATCGTCGAACGGATCCGCGGCGCCGGGGCGGTGCCGATCGGCAAGACCAACGTTCCCGAGTTCGCGGCCGGCTCGCACACCTTCAACCCGGTGTTCGGCACGACCCGCAACCCGCACGACCCGTCCCGGTCGGCCGGCGGTTCCTCCGGCGGGGCGGCCTGCGCGCTGGCGGCCGGGATGGTGCCGCTCGCCGAGGGCTCGGACATGGGCGGTTCGCTGCGCAATCCGGCGTCGTTCTGCGGGGTGGTCGGACTGCGCCCGTCCTGGGGCCGGGTGCCGGCGTGGCCCTCGGAGAACATGTGGGAGGCGACCGCGGTCGGCGGGCCGATGGCCCGGACCGTCGGTGACCTGGCCCTGCTGCTGTCGGTGCTGGCCGGCCCCGACCCGCGGGCTCCGCACGCGCTCGGCGACCCGGGCGCCGCGTTCGCCCCACCGCTACGTCCGGTGCCGCTGCCCGGTCTGCGGGTGGCGTTGTCGACCGACCTGGACGGAGCCTTCGCGGTCGACCCCGAGGTGGCGGGCGTCGTCGAGGCGGCCGGGCGGGTGCTGGCCGGGGCCGGCGCCCGCGTCACCGGCGCCGCACCCGATCTGACCGGTGCCGACGAGTGCTTCCGCACCCTGCGGGCCTGGCACTTCCAGGCCACGCTCGGTGGGACGCTCGCCGCGCACCCGGGCCGGCTGAAGCCGTCGCTGGCCGCGAACATCCGGGCCGGTGAGTCGCTGACCGGCGCCGACGTCGCGCTCGCCTACCGGCGGCGGACCGCGCTGGCGCACCGCATGCGGGAGTTCTGGTACGACCACGACGTGCTGGTGCTCCCGGTCTCCCAGCTGCCGCCGTTCCCGGCCGACCAGGAGTTCCCGGCCGAGATCGACGGCACACCCATGGTGTCCTACCTGGACTGGATGCGGTCGGCGTACCTGATCACGGTGACCGGCTGCCCGGCGATCTCGGTGCCGTTCGGCGTGACCGCGGGCGGGCTGCCGGTCGGGATCCAGATCGTCACCCGGCACGGCGGGGACCGGTATCTGACCGAGGTCGCGGCCGCCGTCGAGGCACTCGTCGGCACGAGTCCGGCGGGGGAGTGACCGGCCCCGTCCCGGGTAGTCCTCCGGCATGCAGATCGGTTACAAGCTCTTTGCCGAGGCCTTCTCGCCGCAGGAGATGGTTCGCCAGGCCGTGCGCGCCGAGGAGGCGGGTTTCGACTTCGTCGAGATCTCCGACCACTACCACCCGTGGCTGGAGAGCCACGGCCACTCCGGGTTCGCCTGGTCGATCCTCGCCGCCATCGCGGCGCGCACCGAACGGATCCACCTTGCCACCGGTGTGACCTGCCCGATGATCCGTTACCACCCGGCGATCGTCGCGCAGGCCGCCGCGACGACGGCCCTGCTCTCCGACAGGCGGTTCACCCTCGGCGTGGGCTCCGGCGAGCGGTTGTCCGAGCACGTGACGGGCGCCGAGTGGCCGGTCACCCGGGTCCGGCACGAGATGCTCCGGGAAGCGCTGGAGATCATCAGGCTGCTCTGGTCCGGCGGCTACCGCAGCTACCGGGGGAAGCACCTGAGCATCGAGGACGCCCAGGTCTTCGACCTCCCGGACCCGCTCCCGGAGATCGCGGTCGCCGCGGGCGGGCCGAACGCGGCGCGGATCGCCGCCGAGCTGGGCGACGCGCTGTTCGTCACCGAGCCCCGCACCGACCTGGTCTCGGCCTACGCAGCGGCCGGTGGCACCGGCGCCCGTTACGCCGAGGTCCCGCTGGCCTGGGCGCCCACCGAGGACGAGGCGCTCGCCGCAGCACACGAGAAGTTCCGGTTCGGCCCGACCGGTTGGAAGGTGCAGGCCGAGCTGCCGAACGTGCGCAACGTCGAGGCGGCGACCCGCTTCGTGCGGATCGACGACATGGCCGAGGTGTTCGGTGCCGGCCCCGACGTCGAGCGGCACCTCGCCGTCGCGCAGCAGTTCGTCGACGCGGGCTACGACCGGCTGGCCCTGATCAACGCCGGTCCGGACCCGGACGGGTTCTTCGGCTTCTTCGACAAGGAACTGGCCGAACGGGTGCGCGCGCTCACCCCGAGCCGCTGAGGCCTGGCCGGCCGGGGTGACCCGTCGCGGAAACCACGCACCGGGCGAGCGGATACCGCCGAGAGCCGGAGTGGCCGGCGGCCCGGCCCCTCTCGTGTGAGCGGTCGGTGCGTCCACCGGGCCTCGGCTCCGCCGACACCGCTCACCCGGTGAGCGGTTCTCGTGCCGGTGCGTCGCACCCGGCCCTCACCCGTCGAGCTTGGCCGGATCCAGGGTGGTCCTGTGCACGCCCAGCCTGCGGTTCAGCAGGATCGTGATGCCGTACAGGACCAGGCCCAGCAGGAGCAGCAGGCCGGCCAGCTCGTACTGGATCGCGTCCCGTCCGGAGAACGGCAGCACCAGGTAGGCGCTGGTGACCGCACCGACGACCGGCAGGCCGGGCGGGGCCCGGAAGTGGTCGGCGTCGACCCGGTCGCGGCGCAGCACGAGCACCGCGATGTTGACGATGGTGAACACCGCGAGCAGCAGCAACGACGTCGTCCCGCCGAGTGCGGACACGACGTCGGAGTCGTCGTCCAGCGACACGTAGGTGATCAGTGCGAACGAGATGAGCGTCGTGAAGATGATCGACACCCACGGGGTGCGGCGGAACGGGTGCACCCGGGCCAGCTGCTTGGGCAGCACCGCCTGGTTCGCCATGCCGTAGAGCAGCCGGGACGCCATCAGCATGTTGATCAGCGCCGAGTTCGCGACGGCGAACATCGAGATGAAGGGCAGCACCGCGTCCGCCGGGATGCCCGGTGCGCCGGCCCGGACCACCTCGACCAGCGGAGTCTCGCTGGCGGCGAGCGGACCGACCGGCACGAGTGCCACCGCACAGATCGCGACCAGCACGTAGATGACGCCGGTGATGGTCAGACCGGTGATCATGATCCTCGGGAAGATCCGGCGCGGCTCGTGGCACTCCTCGGCCATGTTCACCGAGTCCTCGAAACCGACCATGGCGAAGAACGCCAGCGAGGTCGCCGAGGTGACGGCCAGGAACACACCCTTCTCCTCGGGGGTGTCGAAGGCGACCACTCGGGCCCAGTCGGCGTCGCCACCGGCGATCGCGAACACCCCCACCAGGATCACCAGCAGCAGGCCGGAGAGCTCGACCAGCGTGAGCACCACGTTGACCTTCACGCTCTCGCCGACACCGCGGAAGTTCACCGCGGCGACCAGCACCATGAAGCCCAGCGCGATCAGCACGATCCCGCCGTTGCCCAGGTCGAGGCCGAAACCCTCGTTCAGGTTCGAGGCGAACGCCCGCGAGGCGGTCGACGCCGAGGTGATGCCCGAGCACATCACCACGAAGGTGACCATGAAGGTCAGGAAGTGGATACCGAACGCCTTGTGCGCGTACAACGCCGCACCCGCCGCCGCCGGGTACTTGGTGACCAGCTCCAGGTAGGAGAACGCGGTGACCATCGCGACCGCGAAGGCGACCAGGAACGGCAGCCACGCCGCCCCGCCGACCTCCTCGGCGACCTGACCGACCAGGGCGTAGATCCCGGTGCCGAGGATGTCGCCGACGATGAACAGCAGCAGCAGTTTCGGGCCCATCACCCGCCGCAGGGCGGGCGGGTCCTCCCCGGCCCGCGTGGTGACCTCGCTCATCGGCAGCGCCCCCTTCCGCGGTGGACCGGCGCCTCCGCGACCGGCTCAGCCTGGTCGCCGTCCGTCACCGTGTCGAATCAAAACGGTGTCGAATCACAACCGTGCCGAATCACAACCGTGGCGGAGGAGTGCAGCCGGGTCGGAGCGCCGTTGTGGGGGGCCGTTGTGGCGCAGCGCCGTTGTGGGGGGAGCGCAGCCGGCTCGTCGCGCCCTGGTTCGGCACCGGGAGCGCGGGACCACCGGCCGTGGTCAGGAGCCGGACGGCCGCGTCGCGAGGCGTGGCGGGTCGTGCGGCGGCACCGGCCCGCGATCCCGGGCGCCGGCGGCCGCGCAGGCCCGGCCGAGGGCGAAGAGCATCGCCGGCAGCCGCACCTTCCGGGGCGCTCGCTCGCGCAGAGGTGGTTGCGGAATCGACGTCGTCATCGGTCCTCCCGTGATGCGGCCGCCGGGGTGCGGTCGTCGAACCTCCGGTGGCTGTGGCGCCTCCGGCGCGCCGCCCGCGCCCGGGACGACCATGCATGCTCGGACGTATCATCACCCTTGCGAACCGGCCGTTGTGCGTCGTGTGACCTTTTCCGCTCCGAGTCCGTCCGGCGGACGAGTCTCAGCCCGGTCGGCCGATCAGCCGGTCCAGGAACTCGCCCGCCTCGCGGGCGGCCCGCTCCACGTCCCCCGCTTCGATGGCCTCGACGATCCCGGTGTGCGAGACGTCGTCGTCGGTGCCGACGGTCGCCGGCATCGTCGTGACGACGCTGCCCGCGACGGCCTCGACCACACCGCGGTACAACTCGACGAGCAGGCTGTTGCCCGAGCAGCGGACGACGGCGAGATGGAAGTCGGTGTCGGCGCGGGCCGCGCGCTCCAGCTCGGCGGTCCCGGGCTCCTCGCCCCGGCGGGCGGCGACGGCGGCCGCCTCGACGGCGACGTCCCGATCGGCGAGCGAGCGGCGGAGCAGGTCCAGGTCCTCGTCGGTACGCCGGGCGGCGGCCAGCCGGGCCGCCTCGACCTCCAGGGTCCGCCGGACCTCCAGCACCTCGCGCAGCTCGGGTCCGCAGAGGGTGCGCAGTGCACCGGACAGCTCGGAGGTCGCGCGGACGTAGGTGCCGTCGCCCTGGCGCACCTCCAGCAGGCCGCCGTGCGCGAGGGCGCGGACCGCCTCGCGGACGGTGTTGCGGCCGACCCGGAGCCGGGCGGTGAGCTCGGACTCGGCGGGTATGCGATACCCGACCGGCCATTCCCCGGTCGCGATCGCGTCCCGGAGCTGGGCGATGACCTCGTCCACGAGGCTGCCGCGGCGTGCTGTGACGAGGGGCACCGGGCGTCCTTTCATCCGAACATCCTACGTCTGTAACAATACTGTTTCGTGAGCATTGCTGATCAGGCGACAGGGGCCGGCGAGACGGACGCCACCGGCAGGGGCGCGTCCCGCCGGACCGGTGCGCTGGTCGGTACCCCGCTCCTGGTCGTCGGCGTCGCTCTGGCGGCGATGAATCTGCGTCCGGCCGTCACCAGCATGGCATCGGTACTGGGCGAGGTGCGGGACGGTCTCGGCGCCTCGGCGCCCTGGACCGGGCTGCTCACCGCGGTGCCGACGATCTGTTTCGGCCTCGCCGCGATCGCCGCACCGCTGCTGGGCCGTCGGTTGGGAGTGGCCCGGGCGATCGGCCTGGCCCTGGCCGTGCTCACGGCAGGGCTGGTGCTGCGGGTCGTCGACGGGCCCTGGGTGGTCCTCGGGGGGACGTTCATCGCGGCCTCCGGGATCGCGATCGGGAACGTGCTGATCCCGGTCGTGGTGAAGGAATCGTTCCCGCACGCCGTCGGGCGGGTGACCGGCATCTACACCGCGGCACTCGCGGCGGGCGGCGGGCTCGGCGCCGCCTTCACCCCGATGCTCGAACCGCTGCTCGGCTGGCGCGGGGCGGTCGGCGCCTGGGCGGCTCTCTCCGCCGGTGCGCTGGTGGTCTGGGCGACCGGTGCCCGGCACGGCGCCGCCGTACCGTCCCGGATCGCCGGTGCCCAGCGCCGGTCGATGCTGCGCCGACCGCTGGCCTGGGCGGTCACCGCGTTCTTCGGGTTGCAGGCCTGCGTCGCCTACGTCGCGATGGGCTGGCTGTCCGAACTCTTCGTGTCCGAAGGGATCCCGCGCACCACCGCCGGGCTGATGCTCGCCACGATCAACATCATCGGGATCCCGTTGAGCTTCCTGATCCCGCCGGTCGCGCTGAACCGCAACTCGCAGTCCGGCTGGATCGTCGGGCTGGCCGGCTGCTCGCTCGCGGCGATCGTCGGCCTGGCCGTCGCGCCCGCGGCGGCGCCCTGGTTGTGGACGGTGCTGCTCGGCACCGGGATGGCGGTGTTCCCGCTCGGGCTGGGGCTGATCGCGTTGCGTACCCGGGAGACGGCGGAGACGACCGACCTGTCCGCCATGGCCCAGGGCTTCGGATATCTGCTCGGCGCGGCCGGACCGTTCCTGTTCGGCATGCTGCACGGGATCACCGGCACCTGGACGGCCTCGCTGGTGCTGCTCGCGGCGGTGATCGTCGCCGAGATGATCCTCGGCTGGGTGGTGGGGCGCCCCCGTTTCGTATGACGGCCCGTCGGGTCGCGGCGTCCGTGCGGCGCAAAGTGGGTGGTGGGCGCGGTGTACCGTCGGGCTGCACCCGATCGGGCCGGGGTCCGTCACCGACGTGCGACGCCCGGCGATCGCGGGCTCCGCAGAACCGTCAGGGAGTGACTCGTGACCGACACCGCCCGCCCCCCGGCCGGGGTCCCGGCGCGGCTGGTCGACCAGACCGGCCCGTACTTCGGCCGCTTCGGCGGCCGCTACGTCCCGGAGGCGCTGGTCGCCGCCCTGGACGAGCTGGAGCAGGCCTACCGCTCGGCGATGACCGACGAGGCGTTCCAGGCCGAGCTCGCCGAGCTGCACCGGACCTACTCCGGCCGGCCGAGCCTGATCACCGAGGCTCCCCGGTTCGCCCGGCACGCGGGTGGCGCGCGGATCCTGCTCAAGCGCGAGGACCTGAACCACACCGGTTCACACAAGATCAACAATGTGCTGGGTCAGGCGCTGCTCACCAGGCGGATGGGCAAGACCCGGGTGATCGCCGAGACCGGGGCGGGCCAGCACGGCGTAGCGACGGCGACCGCGGCCGCGCTGCTCGGCCTGGAGTGCGTCGTCTACATGGGTCAGGTCGACACCGAGCGGCAGGCGCTCAACGTCGCCCGGATGCGGATGCTCGGCGCCGAGGTCCGCCCGGTCGCCTCCGGAACGCGCACCCTCAAGGACGCGATGAACGAGGCCATGCGGGACTGGGTCACCAACGTGGCCGACACGCACTACCTGATCGGCTCGGTCGCCGGACCGCACCCGTTCCCGGCGATGGTGCGCGACTTCCAGCGGGTGATCGGCGTCGAGGCGCGCGCCCAGGTCCAGGAACTGACCGGGCGGCTGCCGGACCTGGTGTGCGCCTGCGTCGGCGGCGGGTCGAACGCGATGGGCATCTTCCACGCGTTCCTCGACGACGCGTCCGTCGAGCTGGTCGGCTTCGAGGCAGGCGGCGACGGGGTCGACACCCCTCGGCACGCGTCCTCCATCGGTGGCGGCGACGTGGGGGTGCTGCACGGTTCCCGCAGCTACATCCTGCAGGACGAGGACGGCCAGACCCGTGACTCGCACTCCATCTCCGCCGGCCTGGACTACCCGGGCGTCGGGCCCGAGCACTCCTGGCTGCACGACATGCGCCGGGCCCGCTACGAGTCGGTGACCGACGCCGAGGCGATGGAGGCGTTCCGGCTGCTCTGCCGGACCGAGGGCATCATCCCGGCGATCGAGAGCGCACACGCGCTCGCCGGAGCGCTGCGTGAGGGCCGCCGGCTCGGCGAGGGCGCGATCGTCCTGGTCAACCTGTCCGGCCGCGGCGACAAGGACGTCGACACCGCTGCCAAGTACTTCCAGCTGATCGACGACGAGGGCCGGGCCGTCACCGACGAGACGGTGGCCGGCGGGGAGGTCCGGTGACCGGCGTGCAGAGCGTGGAGCAGCGGATCGGGGAGGTCCGTGCGCAGGGCCGCGCGGCACTGATCGGCTACCTGCCGGTCGGCTACCCGGACGTCGCCGGGTCGGTCGAGGCGATGCGGGCGATGGTCGAGGGCGGTGTCGACGTCGTCGAGGTCGGGCTGCCGTACTCCGATCCGCTGATGGACGGTCCGATCATCCAGCGCGCGACCCAGCAGGCGCTGGACAACGGCGCCCGCAGCCGGGACGCGTTCACCGCCGTCCGCGGGGTCGTCGAGGCCGGGGCGCCGGCCGTCGTCATGACGTACTGGAACCTGATCGACCGTTACGGCGTCGAGCGGTTCTCCGCCGACCTGGCGGCGGCGGGCGGGTCCGGGCTGGTCACCCCCGATCTGTTGCCCGACGACGCCCAGGAGTGGCTGGACGCCTCCGACCGGCACGGTCTGGACCGGATCTTCCTGGTCGCCCAGACGACGACCCCGGAGCGGATGGTGCTCACCGCCCGGGCCAGCCGCGGCTTCCTCTACGCGGCCTCGCTGATGGGGGTGACCGGGGTCCGCGCGGTCGGGGTCGAGGCCCGCGAGCTGGCGGCCCGGGTCCGGGAGGTCACGGACCTGCCGGTCTGTGTGGGGCTGGGCGTGCGCACGGCCGAGCAGGCGGCGGACGTCGCCGGGTACGCCGACGGTGTCATCGTCGGGACGGCCTTCGTCCAGGCGCTGGAGGCCGGTGGGCCGCCGGCGGTGCGCGAGCTCGCCCGCGAGCTGGCCGACGGTGTCCGTTCGGCCACCCCGGCGCCCGCCTGACGCAGGTGGCGCGGGCCCGCCCCGTCGGCGGATGCGGGCCCGCCGGGTGTCCGGCGCAGGCCGGCGGGGGACAGGGCGTTGACCGTCGGTGAACGGTTGCGCCTGAGAGTGACGACTCCGTTCGGACCGTCACCTGTACTCCGGCCGGCCCGATCGGTTGCCGTTCGCCGGACCACGCCGCCCGGACGCCGGTGACGTCTCTCAGGAACGCAACCCCGGCGCCACACACTTCCTATGTTCGACGCTGCCGGTCGGTGGCCCGCTCCCCCTAGAGCCGCCCCGGTGGCCGGGGCCCTCCGCCCGGCCCGCTCCCCCGAACCGGAAGTGACCCGATGAACCACCCACCTGTGCCGGGCAGCCCTGTACCCGGCGGTCCTGCGCCCGGTACTGCCTTCCCCACCGCGGCTGCGCCGCTCGCCACGGCACCCGTCACGACCGCCGGGCACGCGCCCGGCACACCGTGAGCCGCCCGGTCCCGCACCAGGTCACCGCACCCGTCCGGCACGACGATCCGGCCGGCGCGTGGCTGGCGCACCGACGCGCCCGGTTGGTCTGGGGTTCCGTGCTGGTGGCGGCCCTGGTGGGGCCCTCGGCGATCTGGATGCTCCGCTCCGGTCCGCAGCCGCTGCTGCACCAGATGTCGGTGCTCACCGGACTGCTCGCACTGTCCGCGCTGGTCGTCGTCGCGGTGCTGCCGTCCCGGGTGCGCGGCCTGTCCGGTGCGCTCGGGCTGGAGACGCTGCTCGGCCTGCACCGCAGGCTCGGGATCCTCGCCGGGGCACTCGTCGCGCTGCACCTGGCGTGCGTGGTCGCCGACCAGCCGGAACGGGTCGGGCTGCTCGTCCCGATGACGGCACCGGCCCGCGGGCAGGCCGCCACGATCGGGACCGTCGCCATCGCGGTGCTGTTGCTGTTCGCCGTGCGCGGGATCCGCTCCGGCACGCACGAGGTCTGGCGGTGGGTGCACCTGAGCCTGGCCGCGCTGGTCGTCGGGGCGTCGTCGTTGCACGTGCTGTGGCTGAACAACCTGGTCACCGACGCGGTGATGGGTCCGGTGCTCGGGCTGCTCGGCCTGGTCCTCCTCGGGGTCCTCCTGGTGCGCTGGGGTGCACGGGCGGTCGCCGACGCCGGCGAGTTCCGGGTGCACGTCGTGCGACCGGAGAGCGCGACGGTCTCGACGCTCGTCCTGCAGCGCCGCGGACGGCACTCCGGGCCCTGGTTCCGGCCCGGCCAGTTCGCCTGGCTGCGGCTGGAGCGGATGTCGGTCGAGGAGCACCCGTTCACGATCGCCTCGTCCGCGGTGGACGGTGGCCGGGTCGAGTTCACCGTCCGGCACACCGGTGACTTCGCCTCCCGGCTGCGCGAGCTGCGCCGCGGCGACCCGGTGTGGGTGGACGGCCCGTACGGTTCGTTCACCCCCGACACCGTGCCGTCGACCGGGTTCGTCCTGATCGCGGGCGGGGTCGGGATCACCCCGATGATGAGCATGCTGCGCACCGCGGCGGACCGAGGTGACCGGCGCCCGTACCGGCTCGTGGTGCACGCCCGTGACCGCGCCGACCTGCTGTTCCGCGCCGAGCTCGGCCACCTGCGGACCCTGCTCGACCTGCAGGTCACCGAGGTGCTGCGGCGTCCGTCGCAGGACTGGGCCGGTGCCACCGGACCGATCGACACCGCACTGCTGTCGGCGGTGCTGACCGATCTGGGTGGCACCGGCCGGCACGACTACTTCGTCTGCGGGCGACCGCAGCTGGTGTCCGACGTGCTGCACACCTTGGCATCGCTCGGTGTCCCGGAGGACCGGGTGCACACCGAACAGTTCGCCCAGGTCTGAGAAACCCGAGGAGAAGCCGATGTCCCGCCGGATCCCCGGCCCGCTCCGCTGGTCGATCCTGGTCGCGCTGGCCGGTGTCGTCGTCGTCGCGGTGGCCCAGTCCTGGGTCGCCGCAGCACCGTTCGCCGCCGCCCGGGGCTGGACCCAGACCCAGTGGGGTCCGCTCGGCCCCGCCGACCGCGACCTGCTGGAGAAGGTCCGCCTGGCCGGCCTGTGGGAGGCGCCGACCGGACAGCAGGGCGAGCAGCAGGCCAGCTCACCCGCCGTCCGGGAGGTCGCCCGCAAACTGGGGGTCGAGCACCACGATCTCGACGCCGAGGTCCGCACGGTCGCCGAGCAGCTCGGCGTGCAGCTCCCCAGCCGCCCCAACGACCAGCAGATCGGCTGGATGAACGATCTGACGGCGCGTACCGGAACCGACTACGACCGCCAGTTCGTGCAGATCCTGCGGGCGGCGCACGGCAGCGTGCTGCCGGTGATCACCGAGGTCCGGGTCGGTACCCGCAACGAGCTGATGCGCCAGTTCGCGACCGAGGCCGACACCTACGTCACCCGGCACATCGGATACCTGGAGTCCACCGGCCTGGTCGACTACGACGCGCTGCCGGCGCCGCCGCTCCCGGACAGCGCCCGCACCGCATCCGACCTGGTCGTCCCGGGGCTCGTCGTGGGGGTCGCGCTGCTGGCCGCCGGCGGGCTGGTGATGACCCTCTACCGCCGGGGCCGCCCGGTCGGGGCGGCCGCACTGGCCGAGGTGTCCCGGTTGCTCCCGGCGGGCGGGGCGGTTCCGCGGCCCAGGCGGGCGCGCGACGACGGCGCGGGCACGGCGCGGGCCGCGCTCGCGGTCGGCCCGCCCGACCCGTGGGAGGAGCTGGGCCGCGCCCCGCAGGTGCGGCCGCGGACCCCGGGGGAGGAGGGCCCGGTACGCGCCCCCGGGGCGGAGGACCCGCCCGCCGGACCGACCGCGCCGGACCCGAACGACCCGGCTCCCGGCGACCCGGCCGCCCCCGGGGCCGCTCGCTCCGCCCCCGATCCGGCCGACCCGGATCCGCTCCGGACCGGTGCGCACCCGCTCGATCCCGACCAGAACGCCCACCCGTCCGGCCCCGACGCCGGCGAACGTGATCACACGTTCCGGCGCCGCGGGTACCGATCCACCGGTTCGCATCGCGACCGCACCGCCCCGAGGAGTCGTCACCGATGAGCCCGTCCACCGCCAACCGCCGCCGAGCGGCAGCGGCCGCCGCCTTCGTGGGCTGCCTGCTCGTCGCCGGACCCGCCGCCTACGCGGCGGGTGCCGCGACCGCCGATCGGGGCGCCCCGGCCGCCGAGAACATCACCGGGCCCCGCTCCGGGGCCGGGCTCACCGGCTCGGATTCCGCCGCCACGCCGGGCGGGCACGACCACGGGGCGTCGTCACCGGGACGGCGATCAGGCCTCGACGAGGGCGCGGACGGCTCCGACGACACCGGGGGCGGCGGGGCGCCGGGGATCGATGGCCCGGGAACGGACCCCGACGGTGCCCGCGCGGGCCAGGCCGAGGAGCAGGGTCCCGGCCCGGAGGGCCAGGACGACGGCGACGGCCAGGACGACGATCCGGGCAACAACGACGGTCCCGACCAGGACACCGCCGCCGCCCTGGAGATCCTCGCCTCCGACTGCTCCGCCAGCCGGCTCACCCCGCACGACGGTTTCCAGGAGGCGCCGCGCTGTGTCTCGACGGCGTTCGGTGAGGTTGCCGACGCCGAGCGCAGCCCGTCGCTGCTGATCACCGAGGCACCGGATCGGGTCGCCCCGGGGGAGGCGTTCTCGCTGACCGTGAGCACCCGCAACCTGGTACGCGACCGGTTCCTGGCCGCGGCGCAGGGCGGCTACTACGTCGAGTCGTCGCTGCTCGACGGGCAGGGTCTGCAGCGCGGTCACTTCCACACCGCCTGCCGGATCCTGGCGAACCCCGGTGAGGCGCCGGACTCCGCCCCGGACCCGCTGTTCTTCGAGGCCACCGAGGACGGTGGCGGCGGGGACACCCCGGACAGCGTCGTCATCGAGGTTCCCGGCGTCGAGCAGGCCGGCGAGCTGCAGTGCTCGTCGTGGGCCGGTGACGGCTCGCACCGCACACCGATGATGCAGCGGGCCAACCAGACCCCGGCGTTCGACTCCGTCCGCATCGAGGTGGGCTGACATGCGGATCACCGGACCGCTGCTGACCATGGCCGCGGTGGCCGCCGTCGGCGCCGGGGTGGCCACCGCGAACGTCGTCCTGACGGCCCCGGCCGAGCGGCCGGCCGCCGTCGAACAGGCCGCCGGCGCGCCCGCGCTCGACTCGCTGCTCCCCGCGGCGGGCCCGGTCCGTTACGCCGGTCGGTCGGCGGACCGCGAGGTCAGCGTCGACATCACCGTCGAGGACGGCCGGGCGAAGGCCTACGTCTGTGACGACGCCGGAATCGAGTCCTGGACCGACGGCCCGGTCGCGCAGGAGGGCGCCACCCGATTGACCGCCGACGACGACAGCTGGGTCGAGTACACCGTGCGGGGCGATACCGCCACCGGCACCGCCTCGGCCGGCGGTCGGACCTGGGAGTTCACCGCGGCGGCCGTCCCCGCCGGCGGCTCCCCGGCCGGCCCGTCCGCCCCCGTCGCCGTCCCGGAGCCGGACCCCGGCGGGGGCGGATACTGATGGCGCACCGTGCGCGGCACGCCGATCGGGAGACCACGGACCCGTTCGGCTTCGCACCGCTCCTCCCGAGCCCCCGGACGCCGGACGACAGCGGCGGTCACACCCCGGTCGATCCCGAGCCGGAGCCACGACACTGGCTCGAACCGGCTCCCGGCCGGCGCCGCAGACTCCGTGCCCGGTCCGAGCCCGCCGGCGGCCACCGGTGGCCCCCCGGCCCGGCGGGAGCCACCGACGACCGGGCGGGCCCCGCCGAACGGTGGCGCACGAGCACCCCGGCAGAACCCGTCGAGCCCGACCGCCCGAGTGCGGCACCGGGGGACCCGGCCGCCGACCGCCCCGGCCCGCGGAACCGGGCCGGGGGGCAGGAACCGGTCGGGGACCCGCCGCGCCGCCCGGTGCGGGACGCCGGAGCCGTCGTGCCCGGCCGCCCGCCCCGGGACGCCGGCCCCGAGTGGTCCCCGGCCGGGTCCGGTGCCCGGTGGCGCGCGGCCGCCACCGGGCACCGGGAGACACCCGCCGAGGCGACCGGGACGGACACCGGTGCGACATCCCACGCCGGGCCACCGCCCGGGCGGCGCCATCGCCACCGGGGCGCCACCACGACGCCGTCCACCGGGCCGGGTGACCGGACCGCGACCGCGGGAGGCCGCGCCCGGCGCGGTGACCGGGTCCAGGGTGCGGGGCCTCCCGCCGCACCGGACGACCGGACGGATCCGGGCGGTAGCCCCGCCGTACCGGGCCGTCGGAGGGTGACCGGGACGCCGTCCGCCGGGCCGGGCCCGGCCACGCACCCGAGCGTGCGGGGCGGACCGTCGCTGCGCGCGGTGATCCTGCCGGTGGCGCTCGGGTCGCTGGTGGCGGTCGCGCTCGGCGTGTGGGCGCGCCAGCACGAGGGGACCGGGATCGCGGTGAGCCTCGCCGGGTTCTCCAGCGGTGCGGCGGCGAAGGCGTGGCTCGGGTCGGCGGCCCTGGTGCTGGCGATCGTGCAGGGCGTCACCGGGCGGATGATGCGCCGCGGGTACGCGGACCCGTCGGTCGGGACCGTGCATCGCTGGTCCGGGCGGGTCGCGGTCCTGGTGACGGTCCCGGTCGCCGCGCAGTGCCTGTACGCGTTCGGCTGGTCCGGGGCGACGCCGTCGGTGCTGGCGCACTCGGTGCTGGGCTGCGTGTTCTATGGCGCGTTCGTCACGAAGATGCTGCTCCTGCACCGGCGAGGAGTTCCCGGCTGGGTGCTCTCCGTGGCAGGCGGTGTGCTGCTCGCCGTCCTCGCCGGGGTGTGGCTCACCTCCGCGCTCTGGTTCTTCACCGGGCAGGGCCTCGTGTTCTGAGCCGGACCACCCGACCCCGACCCGATGAGGAGTTCCCGGATGTCTCCGCTCACCCGCCGCAGCCTGCTCGCCGGCGTCGGCACCGTCGCCGCGATGTGCTGTGGCGCCGGCTGCTCGACCTACGGCACACCCCGGGCCCCGGCCGAGACCGGCGCGGCCCCGGCGCCGTCACCCTCTGCGGCCCCGTCGGCCGAGCAGGGCCTCGCCGCCACCTCCGACATCCCGGTCGGTGGCGGCAGGGTGTTCGCCGAGGACGGCGTCGTGGTGACCCAGCCGCGGTCCGGGACGTTCGTCGCGTTCGACGCGACCTGCCCGCACGCCGGCTGCCTGGTCGACCAGGTCACCGCGACCGGCATCAGCTGCCCCTGCCACGGCAGCGTGTTCGACGTCGACGGGGGCGCCCCGCTGGAGGGACCGGCGGGCGCGCCCCTGGCGGCCCGCCCGGTCCGTGTCGAGAACGACCGGATCGTGCTGGCGTGAACCGGGGCCGGCCGCGAGCTGTGACCCGGCCGTGCGGCGTCCGGCCGGTATCGGTGCGCCGACGGGCCGAACGCCTTCCCGTCCGCCGTCCGATCGGTCCCGCTCGACGGAGCGGGCTCTCAGGAAGCGAACCCTTCCGGGTACGACCTCGTAACGTGCTGCTCCGTCGGTGCCGCGACCCGCTCCCCGGACGGGGTCGTACCGGACACCGGCGCCGCCGTCCGGCGTTGCTCCCCGCCGCCGGACCTTCCCCGGCAGGCGTCGGGGCCCCCGGTCGTGGTTCCGTATCCCCGTCGTGCCCGGGCCCCCCCCCCCCCGGGGGGAGCGGGGACCGCATAACCGAGGGGACCGCGGCCGGGCGCATCCGGGGGCGCCCGACCCGCGCGCACGGCAAGGAGACCG
>NZ_JBFAON010000015.1:0-144685 GCF_040659795.1 Pseudonocardia sp. NPDC049635 | reverse complement strand
AACAGGGCGGCCGCTGTGCCGTCGTAGGAGTCGTGGGTGTGGTCGGAGGCGAACGGGATCGCCGGGTCGACCTCGTTGGCTCCGCGGGGCCGGCCGCGCCCGGGCCGCAGCAGGTCGGGGCGCCCGGTCCACGGCGAGACCCGTCCCGCCGGTGGCCGCACCGCACCGGCCGAGCCGGCCGGGCGTGCCGGGATCAGTTCTCCTGGTGGTACGCCTCGAGCACCTCGGCCGGGATCCGGCCGCGGTCGGAGACCTTCATCCCGCGCTTGCGGGCCCACTCGCGGATCGCCTGGTTCTGCTCGCGGTCGACCGAGGGCCGGCGGGCGGCGGTGTTCGACGCCGAACCACGGCGACGCGCCGGACCGCTCGCCCGGCGGGCCGCGGCCACGTAGTCGGCGAGCACGTCACGCAGCTTCTTCGCGTTGCCCTCGGTCAGGTCGATCTCGTAGTTGCGGCCGTCGAGGCCGAACTCGATCGTTTCGTCGGCCGCGTCGCCGGTCAGATCGTCGACAAGTCGGACCTCTTTGATCTGCGCCATCGTCGCAGCCTCCCTGAAAGACCGTGCAGGTATATGCGGGCGAACCGGCCCGGCGGCCACCGGGGCAATACCGGGACGCAATGACAAGGCCCTGCGCATCACCGAACCGACTCGATTCCACAGTAACCGAGAAATGTTCACCGCGTCGAGCGAGGGTCGCGGTCAATGGAAAATCGAGCTGAAAGCCACTCGATCGGGCCGCGGATAGCAGACGTCCCCGGCCGCGAACACCGCGACCGGGGACGGGGCCGGACACCGGCCGCGGCTAGGATTCCCCGCGAACGAGCGGGAACAGGATGGTCTCCCGGATACCGAGCCCGGTCAGCGTCATCAACAATCTGTCGATCCCCATGCCCAGCCCGCCGGTCGGCGGCATGCCGTACTCCATGGCACGCAGGAAGTCCTCGTCGAGCTGCATCGCCTCGGGATCGCCCGCCGCGGCCTTGAGCGACTGCGCCTGGAGTCGTTCCCGCTGTTCCACCGGGTCGACGAGCTCGGAGTACGCGGTCGCGAGCTCGACCCCGAAGACGATCAGGTCCCAGGACTCCGACAATCGCGGGTCGGCACGATGTGCCCGCGTCAGCGGCCGCACCTCGACCGGGAAGTCCCGCACGAACGTCGGTTCCACCAGGGTGTGCTCGACGAGCTTCTCGAACAGCTCCAGGACGATCTGCGCGGCCGTCGGGTAATCGGTGACGTCGACGTCGTGCTCGGCCGCGATCCGCTGCAGATCCGACAGTTCCGTGTCCGGACTCACAGTGCACCCGACGGCCTCGGAGACGGCGTCGTAGAGAGTGACCGAACGCCACTCACCGCCGAGGTCGTGCTCGGTGCCGTCGTGGTGCCGGACGGTCGTCGAGCCGTACAGAGCCCGTGCCGAGGCCTGGATCAGCTCGCGAGTGAGCACGGCCATGTCGTCGTAGGTCGCGTAGGCCTGGTAGGCCTCCAGCATCGCGAACTCCGGCGAATGCGTCGAGTCGATGCCCTCGTTACGGAACACCCGGTTCAGCTCGAAGACCCGCTCGATACCGCCGACCACGCAGCGCTTCAGGAACAGCTCCGGCGCAATCCGCAGGTACAGATCGGAGCCGAGCGCGTTCGCGTGCGTCACGAACGGGCGGGCGGTCGCGCCACCGTGCAGCAGCTGCAGCATCGGCGTCTCGACCTCGATGAAGTCGCGCCCGGTGAGCGCCTCCCGGAGGGTCCGTAGCACGGTGGACCGGGAACGCACGGTCTCCCGCGCCTGCGGGCGGACGATCAGGTCCACGTAGCGCTGCCGGACCCGGTTCTCCTCGGAGAGCTCCTTGTGCGCGGTCGGCAGCGGGCGGACCGACTTCGAGACCATCGACCACTCGTCGGCCTGCACCGAGAGCTCCCCCCGCCGGGAGGTGATGACCTCGCCGCGGACCAGGACGAAGTCGCCGAGGTCGACGACCGACTTCCAGCGGGTCAGTTCCTCGGCGCCGACCCGGTCCAGCGACAGCATCGCCTGCAGTTCGGTGCCGTCGCCCTCGCGCAGCGTCGCGAAGCACAGCTTCCCGGTGTTGCGCACGAAGATGACCCGCCCGGCCACGGCCACCTTCTCACCGGTCGCGGTGTCCGCCGGCAGATCGGGGTGGGCGTCGCGGACCTGGCGCAGGGTGTGCGTGCGCGCGACCTCGACCGGATACGGCTCGGAGCCGGCGGCCAGCAGATCCGCCCGCTTGGCCCGGCGCACCCGCAGCTGCTCGGGCAGGTCGTCGTCCGTGGGGGTGCCGGGAGTGTTCACGGCAGGTCAGGCTATCGGCGCCGGCCCGACCGGCCCGCCATCACCCCCCGGCCGGGCCCGGCGGTGTCCGGCGGTGTCGCGGGGACCCGGCCGGCATCGCGCCACGGGCGACCGGTCCTAGGCTCGCACCGTGCACATCGACGGGGTCCGCGCCCGGAGCTTCGGTGCCGTCGCCCGCGCGTACGACGACTCCCGCCCCGGTTACCCGGAAGCCGCGCTCGACGCCGCCCTCACGGGCGCACCCGGGCGGGCCGACGAGCAGGCCCGGTCGCGGGTGCTCGACCTCGGTGCCGGAACCGGGAAGCTGACCCGACCACTGCTGGCGCGCGGGCTCGACGTCGTCGCGGTCGAGCCGGACCCGGAGATGCTCGCCGTGCTGCGCGAGCGGTCCCCCGATGCCGACGCCCGGCCCGGGTCGGCCGAGCGGATCCCGCTGCCCGACGACGACGTCGACGTCGTGCTGGCCGGGCAGGCACTGCACTGGTTCGACCTCGACCGCGCCGTCCCGGAGCTGGCCCGGGTGCTGCGTCCCGGTGGGGTGCTCGCCGGGCTGTGGAACGGCGGCGACGACGAGGTCGGCTGGGTGCGGGAGCTGGGCGAGCTGACCGTGCGGGGCAGGCGCGTCCCCGACGACCCGGCGGGCGGAGGGGCGGCGGGCCCCCGGTACCCCGGGTCCCCCTGGTTCGGCGAGCCGGTCGAGGCCCGGATCGCCTGGGAGCGCCCCACGACCGTCGAGGCCCATCTGGCCGACCTCGCCACCCATTCCTGGGCCCTGCTGAGTTCCCCGGCCGACCGGGAGGCGCTGTTCGGAGTCGTCCGGGGTTTCCTGTCCGAGCGCATCGCGGACCCCGACGGCGCGTTCGTCATGCCGATGCGCACGATCGTGCGGCGCTCGCGCCTGCTCGCCTGACCGGGACGGTCAGCGAGCGCGGTGGTGGCGCAGGTGGGTCAGCCGCAGGCCGTGCAGGGTGAGATCGGGCACGTGCTCGGTGACGGTGTCCGCCCGGCCGTACACCAGTTCCGCGAGACCACCGGTGACGATCACCGTCACCGGCGCCGCGGCGGGCCCCAGCTCGGCCAGGATCCGGCGGACCAGGCCGTCGACCTGCCCCGCCGCGCCGTAGAGCACACCGGCCTGGACGGCCTCCACCGTCGTCCGGCCGATCACCGAGCGCGGCTCGACCAGGTCGACCGGCCGCAGCGACGAGGCCCGGTCGGCCAGCGCCTGCATCGCGATGTCGATGCCGGGCGCCAGCGCTCCGCCGAGGAACTCGCCCTTCGCGGTGACGACGTCGATGTTGGTGCAGGTCCCCAGGTCGACGCAGACGCAGGTGGTGCCGAAGAGGTGGTGCGCGGCGAGGCTGTTGACGACCCGGTCGGCGCCGACCTCACGCGGATGGTCGACCAGCAGCGGGACACCGGTGCGCACCCCCGGACCGACGACGAGCGTCTGCATCCGGCCCGACCAGCGCGACAACAGGGTGCGCAGCTCCCGGGAGGGCCCCGGCACGGTGGACAGCGCGGCCACCGCGGTGACCTCGGCGAAGCGCGGTCCGAGCATCCCGGTGACCGTCAGGTCCAGCTCGTCGGCGGTGGCGCTGGTGTCGGTACGCAGCCGCCAACGCCGCTCCGGCTCGGGGCGGAGCTCACCGGCGTCGCCGGCCGCGGGATCGGGGTAGAGCCCGAGCGAGACGTGGGTGTTCCCGACGTCGATGCAGAGCAGCACCGGCTACCTCGTCGCGGACGAGAGCAGCCCCGAGCCCGCCGGGGCGTGCCCCGGGTCGGCGCCCAGCTCGGCGATCCGGTTGTCGGCGTCGACGAACACCACCCGGGACCGGTACTCGCGCAGCTCGGCCTCGTCGTAGGAACCGTAGGAGATCAGGATGACCAGGTCACCGGGGTGCACCAGGTGCGCGGCGGCACCGTTGATCCCGATCACCCCGGAGCCGGGCTCACCGGTGATCACGTAGGTCTCCAGGCGGGCGCCGTTGGTGATGTCGACGATCGACACCTGCTCGCCCTCCAGCAGGTCCGCCGCGGCCATCAGGTCGGCGTCCACGGTGACCGAGCCGACGTAGTGCAGGTCGGCCTGCGTCACGGTCGCGCGGTGGATCTTGGACTTCATCATCGTGCGGTACACGGGTGACTCCTCGGGTCAGAGCGCGACGGGAACGTTGTCGATGAGGCGGGTGCGGCCCAGGCGGGCGGCGACCAGCAGCCGGGCCTCGCCGGTCTCGGGCGGCGGGCCCAGGTCCGCTCCGCGCAGGGTCAGGTAGTCGAGCTCGATACCGGGCACCCCGTCGAGCGCGGCCCGCGCCGCGGCCAGGACGGCGTCGTGGCCGCGGGCGGAGACCCCGGCTCCGGCGGCGAGCGCCCTGGACAGCACCCCGGCGCGGGCCCGCTGCTCCGGATCGAGATACGCGTTGCGCGAGGACAGCGCGAGACCGTCCTGCTCCCGGACGGTCGGCACGCCGACGATCGCAATCCCGAAGTCCAGGTCCCGCACCATCCGGCGGACCAGGGTGAGCTGCTGGTAGTCCTTCTCGCCGAAGACCGCCGCGTCCGGGGCGACGATGTGGAACAGCTTCGCGACGACGGTGAGCACGCCGTCGAAGTGGCCGGGCCGGGCCGCGCCCTCCAGCTCCTCGCCGAGCGCCCCCGCCGCCACCCGGGTCTGCGATCCGGGCGGGTACATGTGCTCCACCCCCGGGGTGAGGACCAGCTCGACACCCTCCTCCCGGCAGGCGTCGAGATCGGCCTCCAGCGGGCGCGGGTAGCGCTCCAGATCCTCCCCGGCGCCGAACTGGAGCGGGTTCACGAAGATCGAGACCACCGGGACGACGGCGCCCGGCATCCGCCGGGCGTGCCGGATCAGCTCGCGATGGCCCTCGTGCAGGGCACCCATCGTGGGGATCAGCACGACCTTGCGCCCGGCGCCGCGCAGCGCCCGGGTCACCGGGGTCAGCGTCGCCGGATCCGAGTGCACGGTCAGCCTGCCGGCCGCGTAGCCGTTACGGGTGGCGGTCACCGGTCTTCCTCCAGGGCCTTCTCGACGTCGTCCAGTGCGGCGCGGTCCAGCAGGCCGGCGGCTGCTGCGCGACGGGCGGTCCGCCCGGCCAGCGCGCGGTACCCGGCGGCCAGCTCGGGATCCGCGGCCGTGATGCGTTCCAGGTGGGTCCGGACGGTGCCCGAGTCGCCCCGGGCCACCGGTCCGGTCAGCGCCCGGTCCCCGTGCCGCAGCGCGTTGTCCAGCGCCGCCGACAACAGCGGTGCGACCAGCCGGTCGGCGGGCCGTACGCCCGCCGACTCCAGCAGCTGAACGCAGTCGCCGACGAGCGTCATCAGATGGTTGGCGCCGTGCGCGAGCGCCGCGTGGTACAGCGGGCGCACCGCCTCGGGGATGCGCACCGGTTCGGCCGACATCTCCAGGACGAGCGCCTCGGCGACGCTCCAGCCGACGGCGTCGCGCGGATCCTGCGGCTCCGCGTCGGTGCCGGGTCCGATCCCGCCGGGGGCGGTGACACCGATGCAGCAGGAGGCGAGGCGCTCGACGTCCTCCGAGCGGCCGGTGACGGTCATCGCCGGGTGCAGGGCCAGCGGCAGCACGCCGTGCGCCGCGGCGGGCTCCAGCACCGCGACCCCGTGCGACCCGGCGGTGTGCACCACGATCTGGCCGGGCCGGAAGCATCCGGCGGCCGCCAGGCCGCGGACCAGGCCGGGCAGGACGTCGTCGGGAACGGCGAGGAGCACCAGGTCCGAGCGCGTGCAGACCTCGTCCGGCGGGAGCAGCGGGACATCCGGGAGCAGTTCGGCGGCCCGGCGCAGCGAGGCCCGGGACACCCCGGAGGCGGCCACGACGCGGTGGCCGGCGTTGGTGAGGGCGGCACCCAGAACCGAACCGACCCGTCCGGCGGAGACCACACCCACGGCGAGCCGCGCTGGGCGGCCGGCATCGTTCACGTCACTGTCCGTTTCCTCCCGCTCCGGTCCGTCTCGGTACCGGTCGGGCAATCCGCGGTGCACCCGGCCTCCGGTGGCCGTGCGCCAGCCGCGAGGGTAGACGCGCGCGGGCCCCCCCGAACGCCCCTATGACGGGTCTCACCCGATCACGGCCTGCGCATCGGCCGGGTCGGGCCCGGGTCGCCGGGGTCGCCGGGACGGTGGCTGCGGGGCGCGGGATCACCCGGGCGCCGGACCGGCCGGGTGGCCCCTTCGGCCGGACCCGGGCCCGCGGGCCGGGGCGCCCATCCGCGGGGCGGGCCGTCCCCACCGGTCGGCAGGTCGTCGAGGGTCGGGATCCGGTGCGCCCCGGAGAAGCTCCCGTCCGGGGCGGCGGGGGGCGGCGGCTCCCAGCCGGACGGGCGCTGCCGGGCCCACGCCGCCACCAGTGCCTCCGGTACCCCGACCGCGACCGCACGGGTCCGCAGCACCGCGGCCAGCTTCTCGTCGTGCAGCTCCCGCGCGCTGTCCCGGACCGCGCCGCGGGCGATCCGGTTCCGCATGAACGCCAGCTCGGTCACCGCCGCCTGGTAGTCGGCGACCGCCTTGGCCGCCGCCCGGCCGGAACGCTTCCGGACCAGCGCCCGCCACCCCTTCCGCCGGGACAGCCGGGCCAGCAACGGCACCTCGCTCGGCGCGATCCAGCCCGCCGCGGCGAACCCGGGCAGCTGGGCCGCCACGATCCTGGCCTCGCGCCGGCGGGCGTAGACCACCAGCGTGATCAGCCCGACGAAGATCGGCACCATCACGAAGAGGTAGACCTGGAAGAAGCCGCCGGGTGTGGCGGCGAGCACGGACGCACCGTTCCACAGCGCGTGCAGCACCACCGCGGCGACGTAGCCGGCGCTCAGCGCCAGCACCCGTACCCCGACGCTGCGGCTGGCCACCGCGACCCCGGCCGCGATACCGATCATGCAGCTGAACAGCGGGTGCGCGAACGGCGACGCGACACCGCGGACGAACAGGGTGGCGAGCACGCCCGCGGTCTCCGGATCGGAGACCGCCCGACCGAGATAGAGGATGTTCTCGCTGAAGGCGAAACCCGCACCGACGATGCCGGCGTAGACGATGCCGTCGACGATGCCGTCGAACTCACGGCGCCGGAACAGCAGCAGGCCCACCAGGAACAGTCCCTTGGCGAACTCCTCCACGATCGGCGCGACCACGATCGGGCCGAACAGGTCCCCGGCGCCTCGTCCGGCTGCGGCGTCGAGCACCACCGATGCGCTCGTGTTGATCAACAGCGAGACCAGTGCCGCGAACCCGGCGCCCCAGAGGAAGGCGCCCATCAGCATCCGCGGCGGTTCCGGCTCCCACCGGTCCACCCACAGGAACGCGGCCACCACCGGGACGACCGGGAGCAACGCGACGAGGGTGCCGACCACGACACCCGCCGTCCCGACCGCCCGCTGCAGGATCCCGATCGTGATGACGGTCAGCAGGGCGAGCACGACCAGTCCGACGACCGGGAGCAGGACCCCGCGCCGCTTCGCCGAGGGAGCCGGCACCGGCGCGTAGGTACGTCCGGACACCGCGGGTGAACCCATGGCCCGCAAGAGTAGAGAACTCCTCGCCGACGCACCGGTCGCACGCGCCGACGGGTCAGGACCGCGCGGTGACGTCCGGCTCGTCGGGGTCGTCCGGGGCCCGGCAGCAGTACTCCAGCCAGAGCGCGCCGCCGACCAGCAGCAACGCACAGAGCAGCCCGATCCCGGCGGTCACGCTGTCCCGGAAGGCGGCCACCACCACGTCGGCCCGCGGCAGCGTGTGCATCAACAGGCCCGCCCACAACCCGGCGATGACCGCGCCCGCCACCGAGGACGCCTTCGCCAGGAGCACCGCCCGCGCGGCCACCAGCGCAGGGACCGGGGCCGCCCCGCCGCGGCGCTCGATCCGGCGGCGCAGCACGAACCCGCCGCCGAACTCGGCGACCGCGAGCACCCCGATCGTCACCCCGGCCGCGACCGGCAACGGCGGGATCATCGAATATGTCAGCTGGACGAGAATGTTGCCGAGCAGGGCCGCGACCACCGCGATCGCGGCCAGGTCACGGATCCGGGTCGGCGCCACGGTGGGCCGGGGGTCCCCACCGGGCCCCGGGCGGAACCGGCCCGGCCCGGGGCTGGTCACCGCGGCCCGCCGGGGCGCAGCGGCAGGTCGTCACGCCGGTGGACGCCGTCGCACCCGTCCGGGCCGAGGCGGCCCAGGAGGTCACCGACCGGGCCGTGCCCGTGCAGGACGGCGCCGGGATCGGCCGCGAGCCACGGCAGCAGCACGGTCGCCCGCCCGGGCGTCCCTGGGTGGGGCAACAGCAGCTCCGGATCGTCGGAGAGCACCGGCCCGTCCCGTCCGTCCACCTGCACGATGTCGACGTCGAGGGTCCGCGGGCCCCACCGCTGCTCGCGGACCCGGCCGGAGGCGGTCTCGAGCGCCTGGCCGTGCCGCAGCCAGTCCCACGCGTCGCGCGCCGGGTCGTCGGCGATCAGTACCGCGTTGAGGAAGTCCGGCTGGTCGGTGACCCCCCACGGCGCCGTCTCGAACACCGGCGAGGCGGCGACGAGCGCCGGCCCCAGGTCGGCGACGACCGCGCGCAGGTGGCCGATCCGGTCACCCAGGTTCGAGCCGAGGGACAGCACCGCCCGGGTCACGACCGGCTCCGACGCAGCACGACCGCGACGTCGTCGAAGGTCAGCGGGATCGGCGCGGACGGTTTGTGCAGCGTCACCTCGACCTCACCGATGCGCTCGTCCGAGTCGAGGACGGCATCGGCGACCGCGCCCGCCACCGACTCGATCAGGTTCCGCGGGGGGCCGCCGACGACCGCGGCGGCGAGCTGGGCGAGCGCGCCGTAGTCGAGGGTGTCGGCCAGCTCGTCGGACGCCGCCGCCGCCGCCAGCTCGGCGTGCACCACGAGGTCCACGACGAACTCCTGGCCGTCGCGGCGCTCGTGCTCGAACACGCCGTGCGTGCCGCGCACCCGCAGCCCGCGCAGCTCGATCCGGTCACTCACCGCCCGGCCCCCGGGAGGACTCGGACGCCGGCCGGGCCCGGGTCGCACCCAACCGGCAGGCGGCGCTGACGGCGACCGCGTCCATCGTGGCCCCGACGTCGTGCACGCGTACCCCCCAGACGCCCGCGTTCGCGGCGATGGCGCTGATCGCGGCGGTGGCGACCTCGCGCCCGGCGGGCGGACGCGGCGTGCCGTCCTCGGCGGCGAGCAGTTCGCCGAGGAACCGCTTGCGCGACGCCCCGACCAGGACCGGGAACCCCAGCCCGACCAGGACGTCGAGCCGACGCAGCAGTGCCCAGTTGTGCGCGGCCGTCTTCGCGAACCCCAGGCCGGGGTCGAGCACGATCCGGGCGGGATCGACCCCGGCCATCACCGCGTGGTCGACCCGGGCGACGAGCTCCTGGCGCACCTCGCCGATCACGTCCTCGTAACCGGCGAGCTGCTGCATCGTGGAGCTGTGCCCGCGCCAGTGCATCAGCACCCACGGCACCCGGGTCTCGGCGACCACGGCCGCCATCCGCGGGTCGGCGAGGCCCCCCGAGACGTCGTTGACCATCGCGGCGCCCGCCTCGACGCAGGCGGCGGCGACCTCGGACCGGGTGGTGTCGACGCTGACCCGGACACCGGCGTCGACCAGCTCGCGGACCACCGGCAGGACCCGGTCCCGCTCGGTCGCCGCGTCCACCCGCTGGGCACCCGGCCTGGTCGACTCACCACCGACGTCGACGAGATCCGCCCCGGCGTCGCGCATCGCGACACCGTGCGCGACGGCGTGCGAACGGTCCAGGTAGCGGCCGCCGTCGGAGAACGAGTCCGGTGTGACGTTGAGGATGCCCATCACCGCGCAGCGGCCCAGGTCGGGGAGGGAGCCGTCCGGGGCGACCACGTCAGGACCCCCTGATCAGTGACAGAGCCTCCGCGCGCGAGGAGGCGGAGCTCTTGAACAGCCCGCGGACCGCCGAGGTGGTGGTGCGCGAACCGGGCTTGCGGATGCCGCGCATGGCCATGCACAGGTGCTCGGCCTCGATCACGACGATCACCGCGCGCGGGTTCAGCTTGCGCACCAGCGCATCGGCGACCTGGGCGGTCAGCCGCTCCTGCACCTGCGGGCGCTTGGCGTAGAGATCGACCACCCTGGCGATCTTGGACAGGCCAGTGACCTGGCCCTCGACCGCCGGGATGTACCCCACGTGCGCCACGCCGTGGAAGGGCACCAGGTGGTGCTCGCAGGTCGAGAACATCGGGATGTCCTTGACCAGGACCAGCTCGCCGTGCCCCTCGTCGAACGTCTTCTCCAGAACCGTGTCCGGGTCGACGAACAACCCGGCGAAGATCTCGCCGTACGCCCGCGCGACCCGAGCCGGGGTCTCCCGCAGGCCCGCACGGTCCGGGTCCTCCCCGACCGCGATCAACAGCTCGCGGACGGCCTTCTCGGCGCGGGCCAGGTCCACCCCCTCCGGCACGGCCTCGGTGATCCCGGCCGCGACGGCGGAGGAGCGCACGGTGGGCGCCCCGGCACCGGCCCCGTCCGTGGTCGACGTGCTCAGTGTTCTGCCCCCGGGTCCGTACCGCGCCGGTTCTCACCGGCGTCGGGCGCCGGCGTGCCGTCGCCGGCCGGTCCCGGCCGCGGACCGTTGCCGGGTGCGCCACCCTGCTGCGGGTCCGCACCGTGGCCCGGTGCCGGCTGTCCCGGCTGCTGCCGCGGGTTCTGCTGCTGGGTGCCCTGGTCGCGGCCGCTCCAGTTCGGCGGCGGCCAGGTCTGGCCGCGCGGCGTGGTGGCGGGCCGCCAGTCCGGCGGGGCACCGTAGTTCGGTGCCACCGCGGGCGGCGGCTGCGGGAAGCCGCCCTGGTGACCCGGCCGGGGCGCACCTGCCGGGGCGCCGCCCCAGCCGTTGCCGCCCGCCACGCCCCCGTAGGGAGCACCGCCACCGGGTGCGCCGCCGTAGGGAGCACCCCGGTCGGGCGCACCACCGTGCGGAGCACCACCACCGGGCGCAGCTCCCTGCGGCGCACCGCCGTTCGGGGCACCGCCGTTCTGGGCACCGTTCGCGCCGTGACCGTTGCCGGCGCCGTAACCGCCGTCGTTGGGCGCGTCCGGCCGGGCCTGGGTGGCGCCGCCCGCCGGGAACGGGGAGGCCCCGGGCGTGCCCGGGGCGTCGCCGTAACCGTTGACACCCGCACCGACCGGCTCCGGAGCCCGCTCCTGGTCCTCGGGCAGGACCTCGCCGCGCTCGTGCGCCAGCTCGCGGGGCGTCTTGATCGGCGGCTTCTCCGACGGCGTCCGCTCGCCGAAGTCGTCGAAGGCGGTGATCCGCGGCCGCTTCTCCACCGATCCGAAGATCCGCTCCAGGTCGCGGCGGTTCAGCGTCTCCTTCTCCAGGAGTTCCAGCACCAGGTCGTCGAGCACGTCGCGGTAGGTGTTGAGGATCTCCCACGCCTCGGTGTGCGCGGCCTCGATGAGCTTGCGCACTTCCTCGTCGATCTCGTGGGCGACCTCCAGCGAGTAGTCCGCCTGGGTACCCATCGAGCGGCCGAGGAACGGGTCGCCCTGCTCGCGGCCGTAGCGCACCGCGCCGAGCTTCGCGCTCATGCCGTACTCGGTGACCATCGCGCGGGCGATCTTGGTGGCCTGGTCGATGTCGGAGGACGCCCCGGTGGTCGGCTCGTGGAACACCAGCTCCTCCGCCGAGCGCCCGCCCATCGCGAACACCAGCCGGGCGATCATCTCGGCGCGGGTCATCAGGCCCTTGTCGTCCTCGGGGACGACGAGCGCGTGCCCGCCGGTGCGTCCGCGCGGCAGGATCGTGAGCTTGTAGACCGGTTCGAGGTCCGGCATCGCCCACGCGGCCAGCGCGTGCCCGCCCTCGTGGTAGGCGGTGATCTTCTTCTCCCGCTCGGAGACGATCTTCGACTTCCGCTTGGGGCCCCCGACGACCCGGTCGACCGCCTCCTCCAGCGCGGCACCGGTGATCGTGGTGCCGTGCTCGCGGGCGGTCAGCAGCGCCGCCTCGTTGATCACGTTCGCCAGGTCGGCGCCGGACATGCCGACGGTGCGCTTGGCGAGCGACTCGAAGTCGACGTCGTCGGCGAACGGCTTGCCCTTCGCGTGCACGTGCAGGATCGCGCGGCGGCCTGCCAGATCGGGCGCCGTGACCGGGATCTGCCGGTCGAACCGGCCCGGGCGCAGCAGCGCCGGGTCCAGGATGTCCGGCCGGTTGGTGGCCGCGATGAGGATGATGCCGCCGCGGGCGTCGAAACCGTCCATCTCGACCAGCAGCTGGTTCAGCGTCTGCTCGCGCTCGTCGTGCCCGCCGCCGAGGCCCGCGCCACGCTGCCGGCCGACCGCGTCGATCTCGTCGACGAAGATGATGCAGGGCGCGTTCTGCTTGGCCTGCTCGAACAGGTCACGCACCCGGGAGGCGCCGACGCCGACGAACATCTCGACGAAGTCCGAGCCGGAGATCGTGTAGAACGGCACGCCCGCCTCGCCGGCCACGGCCCGGGCCAGCAGGGTCTTGCCGGTGCCGGGCGGACCGTAGAGCAGCACGCCCTTCGGGATCTTCGCGCCGAGCGCCTGGTAGCGGGCCGGGTTCTGCAGGAAGTCCTTGATCTCGTGGAGTTCCTCGACCGCCTCGTCGGCACCTGCGACGTCGGAGAACATGTTCTTCGGCATGTCCTTGTTCAGCTGCTTGGCCTTGGACTTGCCGAAGCTCATGACCCGGTTCCCGCCGCCCTGGGCGTTGTTCAGGAACCAGAACAGGATGATCAGGACCAGCGCCAGCGGGATCATCATGATCAGCAGCGAGGACAGGAACGAGTCCTGACGCACGACCGTGTCGTACTCGCCGATGCCCTCGACGCCGCGCAGCGACTCGAAGATCTGACCGGACAGCTGCGCCGGGTACTGGGTGATGATCTGGGTGTCGCCGTCGACCGGCGCGTTCAGCGTCAGCCGGAGTTGCTGCTCCCGATCCTCGACGAGGGCGTCACGGACGTTGCCCTCCTGGATCTGCGCGAGCGCGACCGAGGTCGGGACCTCGGTGTAGCCCCGGGTGTCGTCGAACATGAAGCTGAACCCGAGGTAGATCAGGAGCGCGACGAGGATCCAGATCAACGGGTTACGGAGCAGGCGCTTGCGATCCATGCAACGTCGGCCTGGGTGGCCTTCACCTTCCCGAGAGTGGTTCACGGCAGCGGCGGCGGAGAGTACGACCGCCCCGCCGGACGGCCCTGACCCGCCAGGATAGACGCACGCCACGGCGAGCGCGCCGGGCGGATCCGGCTGTTCACGACCGTGCCCGGCCGTCCACCCGGGCCAACGCGTGGCCGACCTGCCCGGTTCCCCCACAGGGGTGTCCCGCCGCACACCTCCGGAGCCCGGTGTGGGACAACTGTGGGGCACGCTCGGTGCCGGACCGGCGGCGCACCGCGCTCGGGTCCTGCTCCGTCCGGCGGAACCGGGCTGCTCGGCGGGTCGGGAGGGGCGGATCGGATGACATGGCGCGGGGGCGGCGGCTCCCACGGATCCCGCCGGACGGTGCCGGTGCTGGCGGCCTGCCTGGCCGTCTCGGCCGCACTGACCCTGACCACCACGCCGTCCGCGGACCCGGTGGCCCCGGCGGGCCCACCGGTCGGGATCGCGACCACGGCCCGCGCGGAGCCGGTGCCCACCCGCCCGGCGGTCCTGCCGGGGCCCGCACCGGTCGGACCGGGCGTGGTCACCGAGACCGCGGGCGCCGGACTCTGCACCGCCGGGTTCGTGCTCACCGCAGGCGGGCGGACGTTCCTCGCCCAGGCCGCGCACTGCGGCGGGACCGGCGACGAGACCGAGACCGACGGCTGCACCTCCGACACCGTGCCGCTCGGCACCCCGGTGACCGTGCGCGGCGCGGACCGGACCGTCACCGGGACCCTGGCGTGGAGCTCGTGGAACACCATGCAGGCCCGCGGTGAACGTGACCCCGACACCTGCGCCTACAACGACCTGGCGCTGGTCGAGCTGCCGCGCGGCGCCGCCCCGGCGGTGGGCGCGGCAGTGCCGTTCTTCGGGGGCCCCGAAGGGGTCCGGACCGACCCGCCGGCCGTCGGCACGCCGGTGTTCGGCCTCGCCAACCCGCCGGACGCCACCGGGGCGCGCACCCTCGGGGCGCGGGCCGGGGCGATCGCGGGTGCGGTCGGCGGCGGCTGGGGGCACACCGTGTACTCCCTGGTGCCGGGGGTGGCCGGGGAGTCCGGCAGCCCGCTGCTGGACGGCGAGGGCCGCGCGGTCGGCGTCCTGTCCAGCCTGTCGACGACCGCGGACCGGCCCAGCATCGAGTACACCGACCTGGGTCGGGCGCTGGACTACGCGGAGCGCACCGACGGCCCGCGGGGGCTCACCCTGGCCGCGGGGCCGCCGTTCGACCCGACCCCGTCCGGTGTGGACCCGCGCGCGCTGGCGATCCCGGCCGGGCCGGGGCTCGGGCACTGAGACCCGTTCAGGCGTAGACCTTCGGGTCCAGGGTGCCGATGTAGGGCAGGTCGCGGTAGCGCTCGGCGTAGTCCAGCCCGTACCCGACGACGAACTCGTTCGGGATGTCGAAGCCGACGTAGCGGACCGGCACGTCGACCTTCACCGCATCCGGCTTGCGCAGCAGCGCGACCACCTCGAGCGAGGCGGGCGAGCGGGTCTGCAGGTTGCCGCGCAACCAGTTGAGGGTCAGCCCGGAGTCGATGATGTCCTCGACGATCAGGACGTGCCTGCCCGCGATGTCCCGGTCGAGGTCCTTGAGGATCCGCACCACCCCGGACGACGAGGTGGAGGAGCCGTAGGAGCTGACCGCCATGAACTCGAGCTGGGTCGGCAACGGCAGCGCCCTGGCGAAGTCGGTCATGAACATGACGGCGCCCTTGAGCACGCCGATCAGCACCAGGTCGTTCTCCCGGCCGCCCTGCACGACGTCGGCGTAGTCCTCGGCGATCTGACGGGCCAGCTCGGCGGTCTTCTCCCGCACCTGCTCCTCGGTGACCAGCACCGAGGAGATGTCACCGTCGTACACGCGCTCACGTCTCCCTCGTGCCCGGAACCGACAGCCCCGGCCGACTGCCACCGGGGTGTCGGTCACGCCCGGTCACGCCCCCAGCGGCGGCGGCGCAGCACGAGCCTGCCACGCGTGCGGACCAGCTCCAAGCCTCCTCCGAGGGTGGGTCCGCCCTGTCCGCGCCACCGCCCGACGAGGTCGTCGGCGCGCCGCAACTGCTCGTCGGTGAGCGCCCGGACACCGTGCTCGGTGAGCCATTCCCGCAGTACCCGGCGTCGAACGGCCGCCGGGGCGGCGGCCAGGACCGCGGTGTCGAGGGACGGTGTGGCGGGGTCGCAGAGGCCGTCCGCGGCCGGCGGCGCGGGCTCCGCCCGGCCGGATCCGGTGCCGCCGCTGTCGCTCAGATCACCCGGTCGCGCACCGGACGCGGTGGCCGGCCGGTCACCCTGCGTCGCCGACCGCGGGCCCGCGGTGCCGGTCCCGGGTCCGCAACCGTCGGTCGCCGCGGCCTGCGCCGCGAGCCGGGCGGCCGCCTGCGCGAGGGCGTCGTCGTCGTCGCCCAGCTGGGCCGCGGTCCGCGCGAGCGCCTGGGCGACGCCGCCGCCCAGGACCTCCTCCAGCAGCGGCAGCACCTCGCGGCGCACCCGCACCCTGGTGAACCGGGGATCGGCGTTGTGCGGGTCCTCCCAGACCGGCAGACCCAGCTCGGCGCAGGCCGACGCGGTGTCCGCGCGGCGCAGACCCAGAAGCGGGCGCAGCCACGGTGGCGACCACGGCCGCATCCCGGCGAGCGAGCGTGCCCCGGATCCCCTGGCCAACCCGAGCAGCACCGTCTCGGCCTGGTCGTCGAGGGTGTGCCCGAGCAGCACCGCCGAGGACGGATGCGGGCGGGCGGCGAGCAGCGCCGCCCGGCGCGCCCGGCGGGCGGCGGCCTCGGTACCGCCCGGGCCCGCCACCCGGACCCGCTGCACCCGCGCGTCCACACCGGAGGCACACAGGGCGGCGGCCAGCGCGGCGGAGCGTTCCGCGGAACCCTCCTGCAGGCCGTGGTCGACGACGAGCGCGTGCACCGGTCCGTCCACGGCCTCCCGGACGGCGTGCACCAGTGCGGTGGAGTCCGCGCCGCCCGAGCAGCCGACCAGCGGCGGCGCCCGGCGGGCCTCCTCGCCGGTGGCACCGAGCCGGTCGAGGGCCGCACGCACCGCCGCCCGCACCCGCCGGGCGGCCGGGCGGTTCACCCCAGCCGGCGCAGCCACGCCTGCGGCTCGGCGAGCTCGGCACGGCTCGGCAGGGTCTGCGGCGACTCCCAGACCCGGTTGAGACCGTCCATCCCGACGGCGGCCTCCACCTCGCGGCAGAACGCCGCGCCGACCGCGTACTGCCGCATCTTCGCCTCGACACCCAGCAGGGTCCGCAACAACCGGTCCACCAGCCCGCCGCCGCGGCGGCGCTCGGTGAACCGGCGGCGGATCACCGCGACGTCCGGAACGACGTCCGGGCCGACGGCGTCCATCACGTGGTCGGCGTGCCCCTCCAGCAGGGTGGACAGGGCGAGCAGCCGGTCGAGCACGGCGCGCTGCTCGGGCCCCTGCAGGAGCTCGACGAGTGCCAGCACGTCGCCCTTCCCGCCGTCCTCGCCGCGCAGCGAGCGGATCGCCTCCGGCAACCGGGTGAGCGTCGCGGTGTCCGGCTCCTGCAGCGAGAGCAGCTCGGCGACCAGCCCGGCGAAGTGGTCGCGCAGCCACGGCACCGCGGTGAACTGCAACCGGTGGGTGGCCTCGTGCAGGCACACCCACAGGCCGAACTGCTCGCCGTCGACGCCGAGGGTCGCGGTCGCGGCGTGCACGTTGGGCGCGACGACCATCAGCCGGCCGCCGCCGTCGGGCCCGCCGAACGGGTCGTACTGGCCCAGCACCCGGGCCCCGAGGTAGGCGAGCAACGCGCCGAGCTGGACGCCGGACCCGGCCGCGGTCACGCCGCGCAGCAGCCACGGCGAGGCAGGCAGCTGCGCGCGGGAGGTCAGCGCGTTCATGCCCTCGCTGGCGGCGCGGGCCCAGGCCGGGCGGTCGAGCACGTCGGCGGGCAGCAGCGGCAGGCCCGCACCGAGGCCGGTGACCTCACGGACGTGGCCCTCGGCGCGGGCCGAGTCGGCCCGGAGCCGCTCGACCAGCTCCCGCGCGGCCGCCGGGGTGGTGCGGGGCCCCGCCGGCATCAACCGGGACGCCGTGCTCGCGGCGAGCGACCAGTTCACCGGCAGGCCCCGCTCGACGCCCCCGGCCGACGCGGGAGCGGGATCGGTCATCGTGGCCGGGCCGGTCGCGTCGGGCTGCATGGACGCCACGCTACCCGCGACCGCGGAGTGGGCCGGCCGGTCGAGACGGCGGGGGCGTCAGCCCCGGCAGCCGCAGCGGCTCAGGGTGGCCGCGATCCGGTCCAGCGCCGGCCGGGCGTCGGCGGGCGAGGTGCCGTTGGACAGCAGCGCGAACACCAGCAACCGCCCGTCGACATCGGTGACCACGCCGGCCAGGCTGGACGCCCCGCTGAGCGTGCCGGTCTTGGCCCGGACGACACCCCGCCCGGCGATCGACGGGCCGTCGGTGAACCGGTCGGTGAGCGTGCCCGCGCCGCCCGCCACCGGCAGTCCGGTCAGGATCGGGCGGAGGAACTGGACGTCGGCGGGGCTGTCGGACTGGGCGGCGGCCGAGGCCAGTACCGCGCCGAGCAACCGGGCCGGGATCCGGTTCTCCCGGGACAGGCCGCTGCCGTCGGAGACCTGCAGGCCGCTCACGTCGTACCCGGCCTGCACCAGGGCCTCGGTGATCGCTCGCGAGGCGCCCTCGAAGGACGGCTCGGTGTCCCGGACCACCGCGACCTGGCGGGCCAGCGCCTCCGCCGCGACGTTGTCCGACGCGGTGAGCATGTGCTCGACGAGGCTCGCGATCGGCGGGGAGACGACGCTGCCCAGCACCGGCGCGTTCGGTGCGGCGGTGCCCTCCCGGACCTCGGAGGCGCCGAGCGCGCTCGCCAGCGCCTGCCCGGCCGCCCGGGCCGGATCCGGCGAGCGCGGGCCGTCCTGCTCGTGCGGGTCGGTGCGCCCGCCGTCGAGCATCAGCGGCGACATCGGCGCGACGTAACCGTCGGCGACGTCGGTCGGGCCCCAGCCGGGCGACAACGCCGGCCCGGTCCACTGCGAGGTGTCGACGTAGACGGTGCTGACCGGCTGGTCGACCGTTTCCCGTACCTCGGCCGCGAGGTCGTCGATCCGGGACGGCTCGGGATAGAGCCCGGTCTCGCCGGCGGGGAGCGCGGTCAGCGTCGGGTCGCCGCTGCCGATCAGCACCACCGAGCCCGGCTCCGGGCCGGGGACGACCCGGGTGACGAACCGGTCGGTCGGGTTCATCGACAGCAGCGTGGCGGCCGCGGTGAGCAGCTTCATGGTGGAGCCGGGGACCATCGCCTTCCCGCCTTCGCGCTCCCACAGCGGCTCGACGCCGCGCGGCGCCGAGGAGTCGATGACGACGCCGGTGACCTCGCCCAGCGCCGGGGACTCCAGCTGATCGGCCAACGCCTGGGTGATCCCGGCCGTGGTCGGCACCGGCGCGGTCGGGGTCAGCGGACGCAGCGCGGGCATCGGGACCGGCGGGTACTGGGCCGCCGCCTCCCCGAGCCCGAGCCGGTCGCGGGTCTCCGGGCCGGCCAGTGCGACCGCACCGAACAGCGAGGCGAGCGCCATCACGGCCACCGCGATGACGGCGATCCGCCGGGTGCTGCGGTCCGGCCGGCGATGCCTGCGTCCCACTCCGCCTCCTGCTCGTGACGTCCGGCCCCGGTGCGCCCGAGGACCGGCCGACCTGCCCGGCCGGGGGTGCGACACCCGCCACACCCCCACCGGTAGGGGGTCACCGGCCTGCCGGCGTCGCCCCCCGGTCCCTCACACTAGGGGGCAGCACAGACACCGCCGGAGCGGGCGGGCCACCCGGTCCCCCGGCCCCGGCGCGACCGTGACCCTCTTCAAGGAGCAACGAATCGTGGACTTCGACGTCACCATCGAAATCCCCAAGGGTGGCCGCAACAAGTACGAGGTCGATCACAAGACCGGCCGGATCCGGCTGGACCGGACCCTGTTCACCGCCACCCAGTACCCCGCCGACTACGGGTTCATCGACGACACCCTGGGCGAGGACGGCGACCCGCTGGACGCGCTGGTGCTCGTCCAGGAGCCGACCTTCCCCGGCTGCGTGATCCGCGCCCGGACGATCGGGATGTTCCGGATGAAGGACGAGGCGGGCGGTGACGACAAGGTCCTGTGCGTGCCGGCCAGCGACCCGCGCCAGGAACACCTGCGCGACATCCACCACCTGGCCGAGTTCGACCGGGCGGAGATCCAGCACTTCTTCGAGATCTACAAGACGCTGGAGCCCGGCAAGAGCGTCGAGGGTGCCACCTGGGTGGGCCGCGCCGACGCCGAGCGCGAGATCAAGGCCTCCTACGAGCGGGCCAGGCAGGCCGACCACTGAGCCACGCCCGGGGCGGCGCAGCGCCGCCCCGGGGAGGACTCAGACCTTCTCGAAGACGGCGGCCAGCCCCTGCCCGCCACCGATGCACATCGTCTCCAGCCCGTAGCGGGCGTCGCGACGGTGCATCTCCCTGGCCAGGGTGGCCAGGATCCGGCCACCGGTCGCACCGACCGGGTGCCCCAGCGAGATCCCGGATCCGTTCACGTTGGTCCGCTCGAAGTCGGCGTCGGTGAACTTCCACTCCCGGGTGCAGGCCAGCACCTGCGCGGCGAACGCCTCGTTGAGCTCGATCAGGTCGATGTCGGCGAGGCCCAGGCCGGCCGCGTCGAGCGCCTTCGCCGTCGCCGGCACCGGCCCGATCCCCATCGTCGCGGGCGGCACCCCGCCCAGGCCCCAGGACACCAGCCGCACCAGCGGCCGCAGCCCCAGCTCGGCGGCCCGCTCCGGGCTGGTCACCACACAGACCGAGGCGCCGTCGTTCTGCCCGGAGGCGTTGCCCGCGGTCACCGTCGCGTCCGGGTCGTCCCGGCCCAGGATCGGGCGCAGCGCCGCCAGCGTCTCCACCGTGGAGTCGGGCCGGATGTGCTCGTCGGCGTCGACGACGGTGTCGCCCCGCCGCCCCGGCACCGTCACCGGCACGATCTCGTCGGTGAACCGGCCCGCGGCCTGCGCCGCCGCCGCCCGCCGGTGCGACCGCACCGCGAACTCGTCCTGCTCCTCGCGGGGGATCGAGTACTCCCGGCGCAGGTTCTCGGCGGTCTCCAGCATCCCGCCGGGCACCGGGTGGTTCTTCCCGCCCGCGGTCACCCGCCCCCGGGCCAGCGAGTCGTTCAGCAGGACACCCGCGCCACCCTTGACCCCCCACCGCATCCCGGTGGAGTAGAACGACGCACCCGACATCGACTCGGCGCCCCCGGCCAGCAGCACCTCGGCCGCGCCGGTCTGCACCTGAGCGGCCGCGTACAGCACCGCCTGCAGGCCGGACCCGCAGCGGCGGTCGATCTGGATCCCGCCCGCCGTCACCGGCAGCCCGGCGTCCAGCGCGGCCACCCGGCCGATCGCCGGGGCGTCCATCGTCGGGTAGCAGTGCCCCAGCACCACGTCGTCCACCGCGGACGGGTCCAACCCGGTCCGCGCGATCAGGGCTCCGATCACCGTCGAGGCGAGCGTGTGCGCCGGCACGTCACGCAACGAGCCGCCGAACCCGCCCACCGGGGTCCGCAACGGCTCGCAGATCACCGCATCACGCATGAACTCGCCTCCTCAGGCGTACTGGCGGGTCAGCCACTCGGCGACCAGCGCGGGCTTCTCGGAGCCGTCCATCTCGACGGTCACCGCGAGGGTGAGCTGAACACCACCGCTGACGTCGGTCACGTCGACCAGGTCGACCTTCGCCCGGATCCGGCTGCCCACCGGGACGGGGCTGGTGAACCGGACCTTGTTGAGGCCGTAGTTCACGCCCATCTTCACCCCGTCGACCCGGTACACGCCCTGGACCAACCTCGGCAGCAACGACAGCGTGAGGAAGCCGTGCGCGATGGTGGTCCCGAACGGGCCGCCGCGCGCCTTCTCCGCATCGACGTGGATCCACTGGTGGTCCTCGGTCGCGTCGGCGAACCCGTCGATCCGCTCCTGCTCCACGGCGAACCAGTCGGAGGTGCCGATCTCGGTGCCCTTCGCCGCCCGCAGCTCGTCGACCCCGTTGAAGACGCGCATCCATCCACTCCCCTCGCTCCGGCACCCCAAGCGGTGCCGTCACAGATCTCTACCCCAACAGAGGTACCCGGCGTCGGTGAACGTCGCCAAGTCCACACCCGCCCCGGCCCCGCGTTCCGCGCTACACGACTGTCGGCGGACGGCGGACCCGCCGTGCCGGCGCCGGATGCGGCGGGGACTCCCGGGGAGATGGCAGAGTGACGAGGTGACGCAGCCCGATCGCGCCGCCGACCCGGTGTCCCGCTTCCTCCGGATGGTGACCGGCCCGGAGCCCGCCCTCGACGAGGGCGCCCTCACCATCGCCGCCGCAGCCGCCTCCGACCCGGCGACCGCCGCCGCCGAGGCCACCCGCGCCCGGGCGGCCCTCGACGAGCTCGCCGAGGGCGTCAGCGGGCCGGAGTCGCTGCTGCACCGGCTGTTCACCGAGGCCGGGTTCACCGGCAACACCGAGCACTACCACGACCCGCGCAACTCGTTCCTGCCCGACGTCCTGCACCGCCGGACCGGGATCCCGATCACGCTGTCGGTGGTGGCGATCGAGGTCGGCCGCCGGGCCGGGGTCGCGCTGGAGGGCGTCGGGATGCCCGGCCACTTCCTCGTCCGGCTGCCCGGCACCCAGCGCTACCTCGACGTGTTCGACCGCGGCCGGCGCCTCGATCTCGCGGGCTGCGAGGCGCTCTACCGCGCGACCACCGGCGCCGGGCCGGATGTGCCGTTCGGGCCCGGCCTGCTCCCCCGCACCTCGACCCGGCAGATCCTCGCCCGGATGCTCGACAACCTGCGCGCCAACTACACCCGCACCAAGGACCACACGAACCTGGAGTGGGTGCTGCGGATGCGGCTGGGCCTGCGCCACCAGGGGCCCGAGCTGATCCGCCAGCTCGGCGACGTGCTCGCCGCCCAGGCCAGGTGGGACGAGGCGGCCCGGCTGATGGAGTCCTGGGTGGACGGCCCCGGCCGGGGATCGCGCTCCGGGGCGGAGGTGCTCGACGAAGTGCGGACCGAGGCCAGGCGGCACCGGGCGCACCTGAACTGAACGCTACGAGTGCGGCGCCCGGGTGGGCGCGCCGGAGTCCTCACCGAACCGCCACGGCTGCCCGGTCGACTCCAGGACGGCCATCCACAGGTCACCGTGCGGGTCGACCTGGTTGCGCCGGCTCACCGCGAGGCTCATCGGGATGTGCACGAACCGGCGCCGGACGCGTCCGACGACCATCGCGGTCCGGCCGGACATCGCGGCGTGCACCGCGGCCTGGGCCAGGCGCACCGTGTAGACGCAGTCGTAGGGGTTCGCCGGGACGCTGCGGATGAGGTAGCTGGGGTCGACGTAGCGGACCGTGGTCTCCATGCCGGCGGCGGCGAAGGAGTCGGTGATCCGCTCCCGCAACCACGGGCCGATGTCGGCGAGCTTCGCGTTGCCCGAGGCGTCGGTGCGGCCGACCTGGGGCAGCATCTCCTGCCCCGCTCCCTCCGCCACCACGACGACCGCGTGACCGCGCTGGGCGACCCGGCGCCGCAGGTGGTGCAGCAGACCGGTCTCGCCCTCCAGCTCGAACGGGACCTCCGGGATCAGCACGGCGTCGGCGTCGGACCGGACCAGCGCCGCGTAGCAGGCGATGAACCCGGAGTGCCGGCCCATCAGCTTCACCAGGCCGACCCCGCCGGGGGTGGACTTGGCCTCCACCGTCACCGACCGGATGGCCTCACTGGCCTGGGAGAACGCCGTCTGGAAGCCGAAGCTCTGGTCGATGAAGGGGATGTCGTTGTCGATCGTCTTCGGGATGCCGACGACGGCGATCCGCAGTCCCCGCTCGGACACCACCCTGGCGATCTCCATCGCGCCGCGCAGGGTGCCGTCACCGCCGATCACGAACAGCACGTTGAGGTGCATCTGCTCCAGGCAGTCGACGATCTCCTCCGGGTCCTGGGGGCCGCGCGAGGTACCGAGGAAGGTGCCGCCGTCGACCGGGATGTCGCGCACCGCCTCCGGGGAGAGCTCCACCACGTCGTGGCCGTAGGAGGAGACGAACCCGCGGTAGCCGTTGCGGAACCCGACGACCCGGCGGACGCCGTAGTGGTAGGTCAGCGTGCGGACCAGGCCGGCGATCACGTCGTTCAGGCCGGGGCACAGGCCGCCGCAGGTCACGATCCCGGCCCGGGTCTTGGACGGGTCGAAGTAGATCTGCCGGCGCGGTCCGCACGGTTCGAGGCCGGGGAGCTCCTCGACGTCGACCCCGCGCGACTTGAGCCCCGCCGCGGTGTCGTCGAGCAACACCCGGTCGCCTGCGTCGACGTAGTGCTCGGTGGTGCGGCGGGCGTCGAGCAGCGGGGCCAGCGGCGAGGTGATCCGGGCGGGGCCGAGCGTGTCGATCGCGAGATCGTCCGGCGTGATGCTGCTGTACTCCCAGGTCGTCACGCTGTCCTCCTCCGGATGCCGGGTGGATCGATGCAGACCGGTCCGCGGACCGACCCGGGCCCGATCATGCTGTACCACCGCTACCGGTGTCAGGCCGGGCCGCGCCTAGTGTGACGGGCGTGGCTCTCGCGCTCCTGACCAACGACGACGGTGTCCATGCCCCCGGTCTGCACGCACTGGCCCGTGCCGCCCGCGACGCCGGCCTCGACGTCGTCGTCGCGGCCCCGGCCGGGGACGCCAGCGGGGCCGGTGGGTCGGTGCGCTGCGTGGTGACCGACGGGCACATCGGGGTCACCGAGCACACGATCCCGGGACTGGACGGGATCCCGGCCTACGGTGTCGACGCCGATCCGGGGTTCATCGTGCGCGCGGCCGGGCAGGGCTGGTTCGACCGCACGCCCGATCTCGTGCTCTCCGGGGTCAACCCGGGTGCCAACACCGGCAGCCAGGTGCTGCACTCCGGCACCGTCGGCGCGGTGCTGGCGGGCGCCCTGAACGGCTGGTCCGGGATCGCGTTCTCGCTGCACTGCGGGCTGCGGCTGCCCGAGCAGCCGCACTGGGCCACGGCGACCGGGCTGCTCGGCGAGCTGCTGGAGCGTCTCGCCGCCCGCCCGGCGGGGACCGTGTGGTCGGTGAACGTCCCGGACGTCGCACCCGGCGAGCTGCCCGCGCTGCGCGAGGCCCGCCTGTGCGACTCCGGTGCGGTCCGGGTGCGGATGGTGCACCGCGGGCCGGACGGCGAGCGGCCCGGCGGCCTGCGGGCGCTGGTCTCCGAGCAGTACGGCGAGGCCGAGCCCGGCACCGACGTCGCGTTGCTCGCCGCGGGCCACCCGACCGTCACCGAGCTCGCCCCGATCGGGCACCGGGAGGGAGCCACCGGCTACCCGGCCTGATACGGCCCGGTGGCCGGTGGTCCCCTGCCGCGCGCCCGGCGTGCTCAGCCCTTCGCGGCGGCGAGGCGCTGCGCGGCGTCCGCCCAGTTGACGACGTTCCACCAGGCCCGTACGTAGTCCGGCTTCACGTTCTTGTACTGCAGGTAGAACGCGTGCTCCCACATGTCGAGCAGCACGATCGGGGTCTGGCCGGCCGGCAGCTGGGACTGCTGGTCGTAGAGCTGGTGGATCAGCAGCCGGTCACCGAGCCGGTCGTAGCCGAGGATGGCCCAGCCGGAGCCCTGGATGGTGGTGGCGGCGGCGGTGAAGTGCGCCTGGAACGCGTCGAAGGACCCGAAGTTCTCGTCGATCGCGGAGGCGAGGTCACCGGTGGGCTTGTCACCGCCGTCCGGGGAGAGGTTCTGCCAGAACGCGGAGTGGTTGACGTGCCCGCCCAGGTTGAACGCCAGGGTCTTCTCCAGACCGACGATCGCACCGAAGTCGTTGCGGTCGCGGGCCTCGGCGAGCTTCTCCAGGGTCTGGTTCAGCGCCGTCACGTAGGTGTTGTGGTGCTTGGAGTGGTGCAGCTCCATGATCTCCGGCGCGATGTGCGGCGCCAGGGCGGAGTAGTCGTAGGGCAGGTCCGGAAGTGTGTAGTCGGCCATGTGGTGAGCCTGCGACCTGAACCGGACTTCAGGTCAACTGTGATCTAGGGCGCAGTGCACGCCCACCGCTCGCTCAGTGCTCGTCGCGGCCGGTCAACGCGTGCTCCAGCTCGTCGGCCAGGTGCACGACCTGCCGGAACGGGAACTCGAACCCGTCCAGCGCGGCCGGACCGAGCGGGATCGAGTGCCGGTAGACGAGCACGCCCTCCTCGGCGGCGAGCCCACCGACCACCGACGGCCCGGCCAGCTCGAGGGCCTTCGCGAGGTCGACCTCGCCGAGCCGGGCGACCGGCGACTCGATCTGCACCCACACCTGGTCCGGGTCGGCGACGGCGGCCGCCGCGTCGGTCACCTCGATACCGGGGCGACCGGCGCCCTCCGCCACCCGCTTCACGACGACGAGCTGGTCGCGCTCCCCGGTCGTCGGCAGCCGGAAGCGCAGCTCGTCCGCGCTCTGCCGGACGATCTCGTACCGCACCACCACGTAGGACTTCAGGTCCTCCCAGGTCGCCACGTCGCGTTCTCCCCCTCGGTTCGCGGGCCGCACAACCGGGCCCGGGCGCGACCCTAGCGTGACCGTGGCCGGGCCCGCCGGGGCCCGCGGCCGGTCACCCACGCGTCGTGGTGATCAGCTGGTCGACCGGGGCCCGGTCGTCGGTGAGCACCGGCGCATCCCCGGTGAAGGCGCCGGTACGCCCCGGGTCGAGCACCGTCCCCGGTTCGCCGTACCGGGCGAGGGCCGCGTCGAGCGCGGCCGGGTCGAGCGGCCGGTCCGAGCCGACGACGACGACGTTCCCGCCGCCCCCCGGTTCGAACTCCTCGGGCCGGGCCACCAGCATCGTCGCGGCGAACCGGCTGTCCACCGTCGCCGCCGACGCCCGGACCAGCTCCAGCGGGTCCCGGTCGATCACGTTCAACACGTACAGGCCGCCGGGCCGCAGCACCCGCTGCACCTGGTCGAGGAACTCGGTGGTGGACAGGTGCCACGGCACCGAGCGGGCACCGAACGCGTCGCCGACGACGACGTCCGCGGAGTCGTCGGGCAGCTCGGTCAGGCCGACCCTGGCGTCGCCGGTGCGCACGGTCGTGCCGGGGATGCCACCGGCCTCCAGCTCCCGGACGACCAGATCGATCACACCGCCGTCGAGCTCCAGCACGGTGGAGGTGCCACCGGGGCGGGTCGCGTCCAGCCAGCGCGGCATGGTGAGCGCCCCGCCACCGACGTGCACGACGTCCAGCGGCCGCCCGGGGGCGAACGCGGTGTCGATCGCGGCGGCGAACCGCTGGGTGTAGGCGAACTGCAGGTGTTCCGGGTCGCCGAGGCGGACGTAGGAGTGCCGCAGGTCGTCGAGCACCAGGTAACGCCCGGCCGGGTCGGCCGGGTCGGTCGTGACCGCGGCGCAGTAGTAGGTGGTGTCGGCGTCGCAACGACCGGGCACCGCGACCAGGGCGACGGCGAGCAGCAGCGCGGCGGCCCCGCCCCGCACGACGTCGGCGCGCCGCCGCCGCGGGGCCACGACCAGGCCCAGCACCAGGCAGGCGGCCGCTGTCACCAGCAGGATCGCGCTCACCGGCAGCAGCGCGACCAGCACGAAACCGGTGAGGAAGCTGCCGGCCAGCGAACCGAGCGTCCCGGCCGCGGACAATCCGCCGACCACCTCGCCGGACCGGTCCAGCCCGGTCAGCCGGGCCTTCGTCACCGCCGGGGTGACCGCCGCCAGCGCGGTGACCGACAGCAGGGTGGACGCCGCCACGAGCAGCACCGCCGCGAACGGCCCGGCGCCGAGCAGCGGACCGAGCAACCGCACCACCGGACGCACCGCGAGCGTCCCGAGCCCGCCGACCACCAGCATCAGCGCGGCGACGGCCACCGGGTCGTGCCGGTCCGCCCAGCGTCCGCCGAGCGCGGCGCCGGCCGCGATCCCGGCCAGCGCCACCCCGATCACGGCCGTCGTCGACTCCAGGGTGAGCCCGACGTAGGGCGCGACCAGCCGGGTCGCGAGGGTCTCCACCACGAGGATCGCCGCCCCGGAGACGACGACGGCGGCCCGGGCGATCGCGAGGCGCACCCCGCCATCATGGAGGTCGCCGCGCCGGGCCCGGGTCAGTGGGTCGGTGGGTCAGTGGGTCAGTGGGTCAGACGCAGCACCAGCTTGCCGGTGTTCTCCCCGCGGAACAGTCGCAGCAGCACGTCACCGAAGTCCTCGACGGTGCCGTCGACGACGTCCTCCCGGCTCTGGATGCGCCCCTGTTCGAGCCACCCGGACAGTTCCGCGGCCGCCTCGCCGTAGCGGTCGGCGTAGTCGAACACCACGAAGCCCTCCATCCGGGCCCGGTTGACGAGCAGGCTCAGGTAGTTCGACGGCCCGGGCGGCGGCTCGGTCGCGTTGTAGCCGGCGATCGCACCGCAGATCACCACCCGGGCGCCGCGCCGCAGCCGGGTGAGCGCCGCGTCCAGGATCTCGCCGCCGACGTTGTCGAAGTAGACGTCGACGCCGTCCGGCGCGGCCGTGCGCAGCGCCGTCCGCACGTCCTCGGCGCGGTAGTCGATCGCGGCGTCGAAACCGAGCTCGTCGACCAGCCAGGCGCACTTCTGCGGGCCGCCCGCGATCCCGACCACCCGGCAGCCCTTGATCTTCGCGAGCTGCCCGACGACGGAGCCGACCGCACCGGCGGCACCGGACACGACGACGGTCTCGCCCTCGGCGAGCGCGCCCACGTCGAACAGCCCGAAGTAGGCGGTCATCCCGGTCATGCCGAGCAGCGCGAGATAGCGCTGCGGCGGGACGTCGGCGGTCGGAGTGACCGTCGTCAGCCCGGACCCGTCGCTCTCGGCGTAGGTCTGCACGCCGAAGGTCCCGGTGACCGTGTCGCCGACGGCGAAGTCGGGGTGTTCGGAGGCGACGACCTCGCCGAGCCCGAGCGCCCGCATGACGGCACCGACCTCGACCGGCGGGATGTAGCTGCGGCCCGCGTTCATCCAGCCGCGCATCGCCGGGTCCAGCGAGATGTGGCTGACCTTCACGACGAGCCGGCCAGGGCCGGGCGCCGGGACCGGTTCGGTCGTGTGTTCCCACACCTCGGGGCCCGGCAACCCGGTCGGCCGTGCGGCGAGCCGGACCTGACGGTTGACCGTGTCGTTCCCGACGGAGTTACCCATGGGTACCGGTCTACCCGCGGTACGGGCGGCGCGCAGCACGACCGCCGGGATCACGCGAGACAGGTCACCGCAGACCGAGGTGGCGGGCGATCAGCATCTTCTGCACCTCGGAGGTGCCCTCGCCGATCTCCAGGATCTTGGCGTCCCGGTAGAAGCGCCCGACCGGGTACTCGTTCATGAAGCCGTAGCCGCCGAAGATCTGGGTAGCGTCGCGGGCGTTGTCCATCGCCGCGTTCGAGGCGACCAGCTTCGCGATGGCGGCCTCGTGCTTGAACGGCTCGCCCGCGACGAGCAGGCGGGCGGCGTGCTGCCAGGCCAGCCGTGCGGTGTGCGCGCGGGCCTCCATCTCGGCGATCGTGAACTGGATCGCCTGGTAGGAGCCGATGGTCCGGCCGAAGGCCTCCCGCTCACCGGCGTAGCGCACCGACTCGTCGACGCAACCCTGGGCGAGCCCCACCGACAGCGCGGCGATGGCGACCCGGCCCTCGTCCAGGATGGACAGGAACTGGGCGTACCCACGGCCCCGCTCGCCCAGCAGGTTGCCCTCCGGCACGCGGACGTCGTCGAAGAACAGCTCCCGGGTGTCCGAGCAGTTCCAGCCGACCTTCGAGTACTTCTCGCTGACCGTGAACCCGGGCGTCCCGGCCGGGACCAGGATCGCCGAGATCTCCTTGCCGCCGTCGGGCTTCTCACCGGTCACCGCGGTGACGGTGACCACCGAGGTGATGTCGGTACCGGAGTTGGTGATGAAGCACTTCGACCCGTTGATCACCCACTGGCCGTCCTCCAGCCGGGCGGTGGTGCGGGTGGCGCCGGCATCCGAACCACCACCGGGCTCGGTCAGGCCGAACGCGCCCAGCGCGCGGCCCGCGGCGAGATCGGGCAGCCAGCGGGCCTTCTGCTCGTCGGTACCGAAACGGTGGATCGGCATGGCGCCGAGCCCCACCCCGGCCTCGACGGTGATCGCCACCGAGGAGTCGACCCTGGCCAGCTCCTCCAGGGCCAGGCAGAGGGCGTAGTAGTCGCCGCCCATGCCGCCGTACTCCTCGGCCACGGGCAGCCCGAACAGGCCCATCGCGCCCATCTTCGCGACGATGTCGTAGGGGAACTCCTCGCGGATGTAGAGGTCCCCGATGACCGGGGCGACCTCCTTGCGCGCGAACTCCTCGACCGAGGCACGGAGCGCCTCGTACTCCTCGGCGCTCGTCTGCCCTGTGCTGGTCTGCCCTGTGCCGGTCACTGCGACTCCTCCTGCTCGACGACCAGCAGCACCGCGTCCTTCGCGACGGTGGCCCCGGCCCGTGCCCTCAGCTGGCGCACCGTCCCGTCGACCGGGGCGGTGAGCACGTGTTCCATCTTCATGGCCTCGACGACGACCAGTTTCTGACCTGCGGTGACGGAGTCGCCCTCGGCGACCTCGACGACGGTCACGGTGCCGGGCATCGGCGAGACCACCGGCCCGCCCGCGGTGCCGCCCGCGGCGCGCGCGGCCTCCAGCGGCTCCTGCTCGCGCACGCCCCAGGTGCGGCCGTCGCGGGAGATCCACACCACCCCGCCGGGCGCCAGGGCGATCCGGTAACGGCGGGTGCGGCCGCCCTGGCTGTGCTCGATCACCCCGGGTGCGACGGCGACGGTGCGGCAGCGCACGGCCGGTGCGGCCGCGGTCCCCGAGGCGGGCCGGGCCGACGGCCGCGCCGACGTGCCCCCGGTTGATCCGCCGGGCAGCGCCAGGTCGAACCCCGACGCCCGGCCGCGGACCCGGACCTCGATCGCGTCCGGGCCGTCGGTGACCAGGCGGCGCACCGTCCAGGCCGGCTCACCGATCCGCCATCCGCCCGGCACGTCGAACGGGTCGACGACCGCACCCCGGGGTTCCAGTCCGAGCAGCGTGTTCCCGGCGACCGCGCCGAGCACGTCGGCCGGCACACCGGTGTCGCCGAGCGCGGCACCGCGGCGGGCGATCAGACCGGTGTCCAGGCGCCCGGCGCGGACGTCGTCGTCGGCGAGCAACCGGCGCAGGAACCCGATGTTACTGTCCAGGCCGAGCAAGGTGGTGTCACCCAGGGCGGCGTCCAGCCGGCGCAGCGCCTCGTCCCGGTCCGCGCCGTGGGCGATGACCTTGGCGAGCATCGGGTCGTAGTCCGACCCGACGACGGTGCCGGTCTCGATCCCGGAGTCGACCCGCACACCGGGGGCCGGCGCCCACTCCAGGACCGTGCCGCCGGAGGGCAGGAAGCTCAGTGCGTCCCCGCTGACGGCGGTGGCCTCGGCGTACACCCTGGCCTCGATCGCGTGCCCGGTGAGCACGACGTCGTCCTGGGTGATCGGCAGCCGTTCCCCGGCGGCGACCCGCAGCTGCAGCTCGACCAGGTCCAGCCCGGTGACCTCCTCGGTCACCGGGTGCTCGACCTGGAGCCGGGTGTTCATCTCCAGGAAGAAGAACTCCAGATCGTCCCCGGCACGATCGCCGCCCACGATGAACTCGACCGTCCCGGCGCCGGTGTAACCGACCGCGCGGGCGGCCTCGCAGGCGGCGCGGCCCATCTCGGCGCGCTGCTGCGGGGTGAGCAGCGCCGACGGCGCCTCCTCGATGATCTTCTGGTGGCGGCGCTGCAGGGAGCACTCGCGCTCACCGAGGTGCACGACGGTGCCGTGGGTGTCGGCCATGACCTGGATCTCGATGTGGCGCGGGGTGGTGATCAGGCGCTCGACGAGCAGGGTGTCGTCGCCGAAGGAGCTGCGGGCCTCCCGGCGGGCTCCGGCGACGGCGTCGGCGAGGTCGTCGGGGCCGTGCACCTCGCGCATGCCCTTCCCGCCGCCACCGGCCGACGGCTTGAGCAGCACCGGGTAGCCGATGTCCGCCACGACCGCCTGAAGGTCGGAGTCGGAGAGCCCGGCGCCGTCCGATCCGGGTACCACCGGCACCCCGGCCTTGGCCACGGTCTGCTTGGCGCGGATCTTGTCGCCCATCGCCTCGATCGCCGACGAGGGCGGCCCGACGAACGCGATCCCGGCCTGCTCGCAGGCGGCGGCGAAGGCGGTGTTCTCGGACAGGAAGCCGTAGCCGGGGTGGATCGCCTGCGCGCCGGTGGCCCGCGCCGCGGCGATCACCGCCTCGATCGACAGGTAGGACTCGGCGGCGGCGGCCGGCCCGATCCGGACGGCCTCGTCGGCGGCCCGGACGTGCGGGGCGGCCTCGTCGGCGTCGGAGTACACGGCGACGCTGCGCACCCCGAGCGCGCGCAGGGTGCGGATGACCCGGACCGCGATCTCACCCCGGTTCGCGACGAGCACGGTGTCGAACATGCGGGACATCTCGGGCCTCACATCCGGAAGACGCCGAAGGCCGGATCGGCCAGTGGCGCGTTGGCGGCGACGGACAACGACAGCCCGAGCACGGTGCGGGTGTCGGCGGGGTCGATCACGCCGTCGTCCCACAGGCGGGCGGTGGAGTAGTAGGGGTGGCCCTGGGTCTCGTACTGGGCCCGGATGGAGTCCGGATCGGCACCCGAGCCCACCGTGCCGAGCACGGTGGCCGCCTGCTCACCGCCCATCACCGAGATCCGCGCGTTGGGCCACATGAACAGGAACCGCGGCGAGTACGCCCGGCCGCACATCGCGTAGTTCCCGGCGCCGAACGAACCGCCGATGACCACGGTCAGCTTCGGCACCCGGGTGGAGGCCACCGCGGTGACCATCTTCGCCCCGTTGCGCGCTATGCCGCCCGCCTCGTAGTCGCGCCCGACCATGAACCCGGAGATGTTCTGCAGGAACACCAGCGGCACCCCGCGCTGGTCGCACAGCTCGACGAAGTGTGCGCCCTTCATCGCCGACTCGGAGAACAGGATCCCGTTGTTCGCCACGATCCCGACCGGGTGGCCGTGGATGCGGGCGAAGCCGGTGACCAGCGTGGTGCCGTACTCGGCCTTGAACTCGTGGAACCGGGAACCGTCGACGACGCGGGCGATGACCTCGCGCACGTCGTAGGGGATCCGCGAGTCGGTGGGCACGACACCGTAGAGCCCGGCCGGGTCCACCGCCGGCGGCTCGGTCGGCACGACGTCCCACGGCCGCGGCGCACGCGGGCCGAGCGTCGCGACGATGGCCCGGACCCTGGCGAGCGCATCCGCGTCGTCGGCGGCGAGGTGATCGGTCACGCCGGAGATCCTGGAGTGCAGCTCACCGCCGCCCAGCTCCTCCGCGGTGACGACCTCCCCGGTCGCGGCCTTCACCAGCGGCGGGCCACCGAGGAAGATCGTGCCCTGGTTGCGGACGATCACCGCCTCGTCGCTCATCGCGGGAACGTAGGCGCCGCCGGCGGTGCAGGAGCCGAGCACGGCGGCGATCTGCGGGATGCCCTGCCCGGACATCTGGGCCTGGTTGTAGAAGATCCGCCCGAAGTGCTCCCGGTCCGGGAAGACCTGGTCCTGCTCGGGCAGGTAGGCGCCACCGGAGTCGACCAGGTAGAGGCACGGCAGCCGGTTGTGCAGCGCCACCTCCTGGGCCCGCAGGTGCTTCTTCACCGTCATCGGGTAGTAGGTGCCGCCCTTGACCGTCGCGTCGTTGGCCACGATCACGCACTCCCGGCCCGCGACCCGACCGACGCCGGTGATCACCCCCGCACCCGGGGCCTGCCCGTCGTACATGCCGTGCGCGGCCATCGGCGACAGCTCCAGGAACGGTGAACCCGGATCGACCAGCGAGTCCACCCGGTCACGCGGCAGCAGCTTGCCCCGTTCGACGTGCCGCACCCGGGAACGCTCGGGGCCGCCGAGCCGAGCGGTCGTCAACGACGCGTTGAGGTCGGCGACCAGGTCGCGATGCGCCGCCGAGTTCGCGGCGAACTGTTCGCCGGCCGGGTCGACCGCGCTCTCCAGCCTCGGTGCCAGTTCCGGGACGACCATGCTCACCTCACGCTCGGAGTTAACGAACACTAACATGTTAGCGGTCATTAACGTCGTTCGTCCAGGCTCGGCCGCTCAGGCCGGTCACAGTGTCGGTCACTACGGTGGAACCGTGCGCCTGCTACTGGTCGAGGACGAGAAGCCGCTCGCCGAGCTGGTCCGGCGGGGCCTGGCCGCCGAGGGGCACGAGGTCGAGCTCGCGCACGACGGGGACACCGGATTGCGGTACGCGCTGTCCGGCCGGCACGACGTGATCGTCCTGGACATCATGCTCCCCGGCCTGTCCGGGTACCGGATCCTTCAGCACCTGCGCGAGCAGGGCGTATGGACGCCGGTGCTGATGCTCACCGCGAAGGACGGCGAGTACGACGAGGCCGACGCCTTCGATCTGGGTGCCGACGACTACCTGACCAAGCCGTTCTCGTTCGTCGTGCTGCTGGCCAGGCTCCGCGCGCTGCTGCGCCGTGCCGGGGAGGTCGCACCGAGCGTGCTGCGGGTCGGGGACCTGACGTTGGATCCGGGCACCCACCGGGTGTACCGGGGCGACGTCGAGATCTCGCTGACGCCGCGCGAGTTCGGGGTGCTGGAGCACCTCATGGCGCACACCGGGCAGGTGGTCACCAAGACCGACATCCTGCGGTCGGTGTGGGACGCGCACTACGACGGCGAGGTCAACGTGGTCGAGGTCTACGTCGGGTACCTGCGTCGCAAGATCGACACCCCGTTCGGGACACACAGCATCGAGACGCTGCGCGGGGTCGGCTACCGGATGTCCGAGCCCAGCACCGCACCACCGTCCTGACAGCCACCGGCCGGCATCAGCGGATGCGGTCCCTGGCGCGGCGGGGCGCGGGCGGACGGTGCGGCGTCGGGGTCCGTGCGTCGGGCGACGGCCGGGACCGTCCCGGCTCACCGGCAGCGCCTGCCCCGGCCGCCGGGCCGCCCCGGTACACCGGGATCGGCCGGGTGGCGTTCTCGTCGTAGGGGCTGCCGACGGTGTCCGGACGGATCGGCACCGGGCCGGCGCCGTACGCCGCAGGGGCCCCGTTCGACGCCGGACGCCGCCGGTCGGACGGCCCGCCCACCAGCGGCTGCGGACCCGGTACCGGTCGGGGGTCGGCGTAGCGGCCCGGCACCACCGGCAGCGGCCCGGTGCTCCACGGATCAGCCCTCCCGGGGCCGGTGCTCCCGGGAACCGCATCCCCGGCACCGGGGCTCCCGGCGCCGGCGCCCCCGGTGTCGGGGCTCCCGGCACCGGGGCCCCCGGCATCGGCGTCCCCGGCATCGCGACTCCCGGCATCGGGGCCCTCGGCATCGGCGCCCTCGGGATCGGCGGACCCGGCGTCGGCGACGGCCGGGACCGTCACCCGGAACCGGGCGCCGCCCAGCTCGGGCGCATCCAGCGCGGCCACGGTGCCGCCGTGCGCGGCGACCAGCTCCGACACGATCGACAGCCCGAGACCCGAACCACCGTCACCCCGTGAGCGGGCCTCGTCGAGCCGGACGAAGCGCTCGAACACCCGGCTGCGGTCGGCCTCGGGGACTCCGTTGCCGTCGTCGTCGACGTCGATCACCGCGACCCCGTCGACGGATCGCACCGACACCGCGACGGTCGTGGCCGCGTGCCGCTTGGCGTTGTCCACCAGGTTCCGCACGATCCGCACCAGCTGACCGCGGTCGCCGACCACCCGTACCGGCTCGGTGGTCACCCGCACCGCGACGGCCGTGTCGGCGGACGGCCGGATCCGTTCGGCCTCGGCGATCTCGTCGAGATCCACCTCCTCCCGGCGGGGAGCGATGCCGCGCTCGTCGGCGCGGGCCAGGAACAGCAGCCCCTCGACCAGCCCGGTCAACCGGGCCGTCTCGCCGCGCAGGGTCTCGACGGTGGCCCGGTCCGCGGAGTCCTTCGCCATCCCGGCCCCGAGCAGTTCCAGCCCGGTCGACACGGTGGCCAGCGGGCTGCGCAGCTCGTGGCTGGCGTCGGCGACGAACCGGCGCTGCGTGGTCTGCGACGACTCGATCCGGCCCAGCATCTGGTTCATCGTGCGGGCCAGGCGGCCGACCTCATCCCGGGCCACGGGCTCCGGGACGCGCTGGGAGAGATCCTTGTCCCCCATCCCGGCCACCCGGGTGCGCATCTCCTCGACCGGTCGCAGCGCCCGGCCGGCGAACAGGTAGGTGAAGTAGCCGGTGACCAGCACCAGGATCGGCACGCCGCCGAGCACCAGCCACCCGACGGTCTCCACCGCCTGGTGCACCGCGCCGAGCTCCTGGGCGGCGTAGACGGTGATCGGCCTGCCCTGGGCGCGGGCGCCGATCCCGACGACCATCATCTCCTGGACCTCGACCTGGTCCCCGCCGGCCGTGTCCGACCCGATCCGGACCTCGATCGGGACGTCGGTCTCGTAGCGCTTCTCGTCCGGCGCCAGCAGCCAGTCGACGATCTTCGGTTGGCCGTCCAGCGGATCCGACGACCCGATGACCTGGACGTCCTGCTGGGCGCCGTTGGACCCGACCATCCAGTCGGGGGCGTTGGTCTCGTCGCTGTACGCGGTGACGACCTGGACGACGTCGGTCCGCTTGCCGGTCGCGTCGATCGCGTTGCGCTTCGCGTCGCCGGTGGCGGAGAAGTTCGCCTCGATCCGGTTCGCGAGCTGGTCGGCGGTCGCCTCCAGCGCGCTGCGGGTGTTGTTCTTCAGCGTCTGGTCGAGCAGCAGGACCAGTGAGATCCCCGCGACGACGAGCACCACCGCGACCGCGGCGGCGGCGGCCAGTGCGGAGGCCGCACGCACCCCCGTGCGCTCGCGCAGCCGGCCCAGTGTGCCCATCACACCGACGAGGGTATCGGCGACGACCTGTGCACGAACTGAGACGAGGCGCGGGCCACCCACCCATGGAGTGAACGAACGTTAACCTCGGGCGGTAGGATCGGACGATGGCCGCCCCGGACAGTACCCCGACGCGGCGCGAGCAGATCCTCGCGGAGGCGGCGCGACTGTTCGCCCGGCACGGCTTCCACGGGGTGAGCATCGCCGACCTCGGCGCCGCCGTCGGCGTCAGCGGCCCCGCTCTCTACCGGCACTTCCCCGGCAAGGAGGCGCTGCTCGCCGAGATGCTGATCGGCATCAGCGAGCGGCTGCTGGAGGGCGGGCGGGCCCGGGTCCACCACGACGACCCGCGCGAGTCGCTGATCGACCTGGTCGAGTTCCACATCGGGTTCACCACTCGCGAGCCGGAGCTGATCGTGGTGCACGACCGCGACCTCGCGAACCTGCCCGAGGAGCCGCGGCGCACCGTGCGGCGGCTGCAGCGCACCTACGTCGAGCTGTGGGTGGACACCCTGCGCCGGGTGCACCCCGACGTCGCGCCCGCCGATGCCCGGACCGCCGCGCACGGGGTGTTCGGCCTGCTCAACTCGACCCCCTACGCCCCGGCGATTCCCCAGCCCGCGCGTGGTGCGGACGCCAGGGTCGCGGTGCTGCGCCGGATGGCGCTGGCCTGCCTCGACGCGGCCCCCACGCCGGTGGCCGATCGCCCGGCCGGGGGCGGCGCGGCGGCCACCGACCGGCCGGGACCGGCCACCGGCCGCTGAACCGGCACTACAGGTTCGGCTCCGCACGGAGGTCGATCTGCTTGTACAGCTCCCCCAGCGCGAGCAGGTGGTCGTGCATCAGCCGCTCGGCGTCCTCCCGCCGGTGCTCCCGGATGGCGTCGTAGATCGCACGATGCTCGGCCAGCACCACCTCCCAACGCTCCCGCGGCACGACCGAACGCTTCATCCGGGACTGCAGGACCGACGAGATCGGAGCGCTGATGATCTCCAGGAGCGGGTTCTCCACGGCCCTCAGCAGCGCGAGGTGGAACCCCCGGTGCGCCTGGACGTCACCCGACTCGGTGCCCACCGTCTCGGCCTCGATCGCCCGGCGCAGCGACTCCATGTCCTCCGGGGTGCCGGACGCGGCGACGGCGCCGGCGGTGGGCACCTCGATGTAGGCACGGACCTGCACGAGGGAGTCCACGTCGACGACCTCGGCCGCGGCCAGCAGGCCCAGGTTCGCCTCCAGCATGTCGCCGAGGTTCCCCAGCTCCGGCACCGACACGAAGGTGCCGCCCTGCACCCCGCGCCGGGTCGTCACCAGCTTCTGCGAAGCGACCACCCGGAGCGCCTCCCGCAGGGTCCCGCGGGACACCCCGAAGGCAGCCGCGAGCTCCGGCTCGGCGGGGAGACGCTGACCGGGCCGCACCTCGCCCCGCACGATCAGCCGGCGGAGCTGATCGGCGACCTGCGTGTAGGCCGAGCTGACCTTCTCGACCTGCGGGATCTGTGCAACCCCGTCCGGCTCCGCCATCGACCCTCCGTCAATACGTCAAACGTCCGACGTTAAGGTACACGGTCATCGGTGTCCGTCGACCGCACGGGCGGCGATGTACCAGGGGATGGTGAGGCGCTCGACGAGCGCCACGATCCCGAAGAACCCGAGGCCGATCACGGCCGTGTAGCCGATCGAGGCGAACATGAGCGGGGTGTTCAGTGACCCGTTCGCGGTGAGCATGAGGAAGCCCAGGCCGTGGTCACCTCCCATGAACTCGCCGACCACGGCGCCGATGACGGTGGCCGTCGCGCCCAGCTTGAGACCGGCGAACATCGACGGGAGGGCGTTCGGAAGCCGGAAACGGACGAACGTGGCGATCCCGCCGGCGCCCATCGTCCTCGCCAGGTGCACCTTCTCGCGCTCCAGCGAACGCAGCCCGATGGCCGTGTTCACCACGATCGGGAAGAACGAGATCAGCGCGACCAGCAGGATCTTCGGCAGCACGCCGGTCCCGAACCAGATCAGGAAGATCGGCGCGAGCGCGATGGACGGCACGACCTGCGAGATGATGAGCAGCGGATAGACCGTCCGCCCCATCAGGGTCGAGGCCGTGACCCACAGGGCGATGCCGACGCCGACCCCGACCGCGATCGCGAAACCGACGATCATCTCGGTGACCGTGTAGGCGGCCTCCGGGAGGATGAGCGCCCGCTCGGTCCACATCGTGGCGAACACGGTGCTCGGGGCGGGAAAGATGAACTCCTGCACGTCGAGGAGCCGGACGACGGCCTCGACCAGGACGAGCACGGTGACGAACGCCCCGAGCGGCACCGCCACCGACTGCACCCGGTCGAGGCTCGGGAGCAGTCGGCGGGCAGGGGCCGGCGCCGCGACCGTGGCCATCAGCGGCCCGGCCCGTCGATCGCGACCATCTTGCGCCGCCCGGTGAAGCCGGGCTCCCAGGCGCGCATGATCGTGCCCTCCGGGTCCTCGACGTACATCGTCTCGTGGACCGGCCAGTTGGAGGCGCCGATGATGTGCAGCTCGTCCTCCCCGACGTTGACGAAACCGTGCGTGCTGCGCGGGGGAAGGATGACCGTGGCCGGGCCGTCGACCCGCTCGGTCGCGCCGTTGACGGTGAACTCGGCGCTCCCGCGGAACACGGTGACGTGCTCCTCGTAGTAGTGCCAGTGCACCGGTACGCCGTAACCCGGCTGGAAGATCTGCTCCCCGATGTGCATGCCGTTGGCCCCCTGCTGGGCCGAGGACCACACCCGGGACCGGACTCCCTCGCGCCATCCGTGCCAGGGCGCGTCGTCGTGTCGGTGGATCAGCATCGTCTCGCTCCTCTAGTTCCAGGTCTCGCGCAGAACGCGCATCCAGTTGCCGCCCATCACGGCGTCCCGGTCCGCACCGGACCAGCCACGCCGATCCAGCTCGGCAGCGATGGCGCCGATGCCCGCCGCCGACTCGAGGCCGGAGGTGAAGTAGGTCCACAGCGGGAAGTCCCCGCCCATCCGCAGCTCGGGGAACTGCGTGAGGAAGGTCTTGCGCCGCTCGACGAAGACCTCCTCGGTCATGCCCTCGGAACTGTCCAGCCCGATCCCCACGTGCGCGATGCCGACGAGATCGGCCACGGTCTCGACCTGGTCGACGTACTCGGCGATGGTGGCCTGACGCTCCCGGCCCTCCGGCGTGATCAGCCGCGAGATCGAGTTGATCCCCATCAGCCCCCCGGTGGCCGCCACCGCGCGGACGGCCTCGTCGGTCTTGTTGCGGGGCACCGGATAGAACGAGTGGAGGTTGGCGTGGCTGATCACCACCGGCCGGCTGCTCGCCGCGGCGGCCTCGATCAGGGACCGTTCCGCGGTGTGCGACAGGTCGACCAGGACCCCCAGCCGGTTGCACTCACCGACGACCTCGACGCCCAGCGGGGTCAGTCCCTCGTCGACCTCCTCCCCGCACCCGCTGGCCAGGAGGTTGCGGCGCTGGTAGGTGAGCTGCATGATGCGCAGGCCCAGCCGGTGCAGCACGGCGAGCAGGACGAGATCGCCCTCGATCGGGTCGGAGTTCTGGAAGCCGATGACGATCCCGGCCCGCCCGGACCGGTGGCACGCCTCGATGTCCTCGACCCGGGTCACCAGGTCCGCCGCGACCGTGCCCGACTCGATCAGTCGCAGCAGGTCGATGATGCGCTCGGCCGCCTCGCGGAACCCGTGGTTCGACGCGACGGTCAGGTTCGACGCCGCGATGCCGCCCGCGTGAGCGGCCTCGAGGGTCGCCCGGAAGGAGACGCCCGGCTGGGCCAGGCCGTTGACGACGGGGCCGCTCCCGACCAGGTCGGGATGCGATCCCGGAGCCGGAGTCAGCGACGATGTGTTCATGGGTGTTGCGTCCCTTTGCTGGAGAGGTCGTCCCGGTCGAGGTCGTCCGGTTCCTCGGTGAGCACACCGAGACCGGCGAAGTCCGCCTCGAGTTCCTTGACGTACCGGACGAACTCGGGCGAGTTGCGGTCCGCGAGCCGGCGTGGGCGCGGGAGGTCGATGTCGACCACCCGCAGCACCCGTCCGGGGTGCGGCGCGAGCACCACGACCCGGTCGGAGAGGAACACCGCCTCGGAGATGCTGTGCGTGACGAAGACCGTCGTGCATCCGGAACGCCGCCACATCCGCTGGACGTCGACGTTGAGCTGGTCACGGGTGAACGCGTCGAGCGCACCGAACGGCTCGTCCATCAACAGCAGCCGGGGCTGGTGGACCAGCGCACGGCAGATCGCCGCCCGCTGGCGCATCCCGCCGGAGAGCTCGTACGGGTAGTGGTGGAGCCAGTTGCCCAGCCCCACGGACCCGAGCAGCGCCTCCGCCCGGTCCCGGACCTCCTGGGTCACACCGCCACGCATCTCGCTCTGCAGCAGCACGTTCCCGAGAACGGTGCGCCAGTCGAGCATCACCGAGCTCTGGAAGACGTAGCCCAGGTCCGAGTGCGGGCCGGTCACCGGCTCGCCGTCGATCGTGACCGTGCCGGTGGTCGGTCCGACCAGGCCGGCCACCATCTGCAGCAGCGTGCTCTTTCCACAACCCGAGGGCCCGACGATCCCGACGAACTCACCCGGCCGGACGGCCAGGTCGACGTCGGTGATGGCCGGAGCCGGGTCTTCGGCCCGCCGGCGCAACCCGCCGCGCCGGGAGTAGGTCTTGCCGACACCCGTGATGTCGAGCGCGACGCCACCGTCGGTCCTCCTGGCCGGTGCCGCCGGGGACTCCACGGTCACGATCCCGCCCCGCACGGGGTCGGAAGCAGGTCGTTCGTGTAGACCTGGTCCGGGGTCACGGTGTCCGGCAGCCCGGCGTACTCCTGCAGGGTCTCCAGCTCGGACTCCCAGGCGCCCTCGGCGAAGCAACCCCATCCGAGGCCCTCGGTCGCCGGGGTCGATCCCGGGGTCAGGGTCAGGAAGGTCTCCAGGATCTGCTGCTCGGCCTCGTTCTCACTGAGGATCTGCTGCTGGGCGGGGGCCAGGCCGGCGCGCAGCGTGGTGATCGCCGCGGCCGGGTCCGCCTTGGCCGCTTCGGTACCGCGCGCGGTCGCCTCGAGGAAGCCGCGCACCAGCTCGGGGTTGTCGTTCACGGTCTCGGTGGTGGTCACCAGGGTGAAGCCGAGCAGGTCCAGACCGGCATCGGTGAACGGGATGCAGTTGGTCTCGGTGTCGAACCGGGCCTGCACCCGGATCGGCTCGCCGTAGACGAAGGCCTGCGAGGCGTCGACCTGCCCCGTCACGAACTGCGAGAGGTAGCTGTCGAAGCCGAGCGAGACGTTCTCGACGTCACCGGGCTGGAGCCCCGCGGCCGCGACCATCGCCGGGAACAGGGTCGCGACCAGGCCGCCCGGTGTGGTGGCGAAGGTGTGTCCGCGCAGGTCGGCGAGGGTGTTGATCCCGGAGTCCGGCTTCACCATCGCGCACAGGCCGGCGTCTGCGGTGATGCTGGCGATCGCGGTGAGCGGCGCGCCACCGGCGATCGCCGTGGCCACCGACTCGGCGCCGGCGATGGCGAACGTGTACTGCCCGGCTGCCAGCGCCTGCAGACCGACCGTGGAGCCACGGCCCGGTTCGATCGTCAGGTCGATGCCGTTCTCGGCGTAGAAGCCCTGGTCCTTCGCGACGAAGAACGGCGAGTGCGTCCCGTTGGGCGTGTAGTCGAGGACCAGGCTGGCGGCCTCGGTGGGGCCCTCGGCCGCGGGGCTCGGTGCCGGGTCGGTGGCGGCATCGCCACCCCCGCACGCAGCGATCAGGACAGTGAGGGCGGCGACGGACGCCGCCACCTGGAACAGCCGTCGATGACGGACGGCACGGCCTGTTGTGGACATCGGGAGATCCTTCGACGAGTGGGGGGTTGTCACGAGGCAGAGCCTGCGGGGCGAATCGCTTAAAACTCCGATGTTTTGGAAGCTAGGAAGCCACTCGGCCGGCGTCAACGCTCGACGATCGATGAGACATAGCGTTAACGCAGGCGACTCACAACCCGTGGTCCAGCTCATAGGGCCCGCTGAACCCTCGACAGCTCGCGCCGCGTCTCTCTAACGTCAACGCAGTCCTAAACGTATGAGTTTTGGAGGTCTACGTGTTGACGGTCTGGAACGACGAGTCGTTGGGCCAATCCCCCGGGTTCTCCAGGGCGGTCGAACCCGGCCCCGGACGGCTGCTGATGCTCTCCGGGCAGGTCTCCACCGACGGTCAGGCCAACCCGATCCACGTCGGTGACATGGCCGGGCAGGCCCGCCGGTGCCTGGAGAAGATCTCGCTCCTGCTCGCCGCCGCGGGCGGCGGGATGGAGCACGTCGCGCTGATGCGCTTCTACGTCACCGACATGCGCCGGATGTCCGAGGTCACCGCCGTTCGCGCGGAGTTCTTCCCCGGCCCGGTCTACCCGGCGATGACGGGGGTGGGTGTCGTCTCGCTGGCCCACCCGGACTTCCTCCTGGAGGTCGAGGCGGTCGCGGTGGTGCCGGCATGAGCGGGCCGGCCGCCGCACGTCCGCGGCCCTCGAACGCCGGGTGGATGTCCGAGCTCGCCGCGGCCGACGTCACTCCCCCGCGGCGGGAGAAGATCTCCGACCTGGCCGCGTCCCGGCCGTTCTTCGAACGGATGGCCGACCTCTCCGACCTGCCCACCGACGTCACCGTGGAGGAGGTGACGCTGCGCGAACGCGACGGCACCCCGCTGACCGCCGAGGTCTACCGACCGGCCGCTCCCGGCCCCCACCCGCTGCTGCTGCACATCCACGGTGGCGGGTACTGCGTCGGCTCGGTGCGCGGCGACCGCAAGGTCGCCATGGAGCAGGCGGCCCGCGGCTACGTCGTCGTCAGCCCGGAGTACGGGCTCGCCCCGGAGCACCCGTTCCCGTGGGCCGTCGAGGACTGCGTGTTCACCGCGCGCTGGGCGGTCTCGCAGGCGGAGTCGCTCGGGGCCGACGACCGGGGCGTGATCCTCGAAGGTGGTTCGGCCGGCGCCGGGCTCGCCGCCGCCACGATGAACGCCCTGCTCGGCGAGGGCGGACCGCTCCCCGGCGCGGAGCTGCCCGGCGCCCCCGAGATCACCGTCCGCGGCGTGGTCCTGCTCTACGGCATGCTCAGCTTCCCGCTGCTCTACTCCCACTCCGGCTCGAACGTGGGCTCGGTCGAGCTCTGGCACCGGGCCTACCTCGGCCCGCACTACACGACGAAGGTGCACGACCCGCTGGCCAGCCCGCTGTACACGACGCAGGCCGCCCGCTGGCCCGCCACCTACCTCTCGTGCGGCGCGGAGGACTCGTTCCTGCGGCACACGCTGGAGATGACCACGGTGCTGGCCGAGGCCGGGGTGTCCACCACCTGCTCGGTCGTCGCCGACCTCGACCACGGTTACGCCAAGTTCAACCGGCCGCCCGCCCGCGCCGAGATGGCCCGCATCCAGAGCTGGCTCGACTCCCTCACGGAGGTCACGGAATGAAGGTCGCACTGATGCACGAGGGCCACTGCCGCCCCGGGCAGCCCGTCGCCGAGCGGTACCGCGAGATGGTGCGCGAGGCCGTGTTCGCCGAGGAGATGGGTTTCGACATCTACGGCGGTGGCGAGCAGCACTTCGGACAGGGACTCGCCACGGTCTCCTCGCCGGAGATCCTGCACACCCACGTCGCCGCCCGGACCTCGCGGATCCGGCTGCGGTCGATGTCGACCAACCTGCTCTCGTTCAACCACCCGGTGCGGATCGCCGAGCAGTTCGCGATGCTGGACATCCTCTCCGACGGCCGCGCCGAGCTGGGCGGAGCGCGCTCGAACAACCCGGGCACGCTGGGCGCCTTCGGGATCAGCCCGGACGACACCCGGCTGCACCGCAACGAGTCGCTCCAGGTGCTGGCCCGTGCCCTCACCTCGGAGACCTTCGAGTTCCACGGTGAGCTCTACGACCTCCCCGAGCGCAGGCTGATGCCGCCGCCGCAGACCCGGCCGGCACCGCTGGTCTACATGTCGGCCACCGGTGTCGAGTCGCACGCCTTCGCGGGTGCGAACGGTATGCCGGTGATGACCGGCAACACCATTCTCGGCTGGGAGAAGACCCAGGCGTCCATCGACGCCTACAAGCGGGCCCTGGAGAACGCCGTCCCGCTGTTCGGCCGGGTGACCGATTCCCTGGGCATGTTCTCCACGGCGGTGTGCTGCGCGGTCACCAAGGACGCGGCGAAGGAGGCCGCCGGGCCGATCGCGGCAGCGTGGATGCAGACCGTCTCCAAGATCTACGCGCACCTGTCCGAGGCCTCCGAGGACTACGCCTACCTCGGCCAGTTCAAGCAGATCATGAACCGGGTCGACGATCTCGACTACCTCATCGACTGTTCGCCCTACATCACGATGGGCACCCCGGACGACCTCATCGAACGGGCGGCCAAGCTCGCCGCGATGGGGGTCTCGGAGGTCCTGTGGCGGATCGACGGCATGGGGCACGAGGAGCACATGCGCACGATCGAGATGATCGGGCGACATGTGCTCCCCGCCGTTCACGAGATGACGCCGGTCTCGCGCTGAGCGGTCGACCGGGCCAGCGCGGGCATGACCTCCCCGGTGAACCGTTCGGTGAAGGCGACCCGGTCGCCCTGGTCGCCCGCCACGTAGAACTGCCAGTTCACCCGCCCCCGGCCGGCGTGCTCGACGAGCTTCGCGGCGATCACCTCCGGCGGGCCCCACAGGCCGGGGGCGCAGCTGCGCAGCCAGTCCAGCAGGCCCATCTCGTCGGCCCGGGCGACCAGCGCCCGTCCCCGGTCGACACCGCGGTAGGTCGTGCCGACCTGCTCCATGTCGCCGTTGAACCGCTCGACCTTCTCCCGAAGGTGCTCCGGGACGAGCGGCCCGGCCTTGCCGTCGGCGGTGAGCCAGCTGGTGTTGATCCCCAGGCTGCGGGCCATCGCGTCCTCCACCGTGTCCCCGAAGGTGATCGTGGTCTGCCACCACAGCTCGACCTCCCGCGGATCGCGGCCGACCGCCGCGGTCTCGCGGGCCACCGTGGTGGCGACCATCTCCAGTGCGGCTTCGGAGAACCCGGTCCCGAGCAACAGGCCGTCGGCGCTGCGCGCCCCGGCCGCCAGCGCCCGTGGACCGGTCCCGGTGACGAGGACCGGGACACGGGCGGGGGTCATCGGCCAGTGCGGGGTGATCGTCCGGCCGTCGATCTCGGCCGTGCCACCGGTGAGCAGGGTCCGCAACGCGACGACGTACCGCTCGAGGGCCGCCGGGCTCGCCCGGCGCAGGCCGGTCGTCCACAGGGCACTGTCCCCGGTGCCGATCGCACAGGCGATCCGGCCCGGGGCGACGGCGTCGAGCGAGGCCAGTGCCGAGGCCATCACCGACACGTCCCTGGTCACCGAGTTGGTCACCGACGTCATCACGCCGGATCGGCCGAGCCGGGCCGCGGCGCGGGTGGCGGTCACGATCAGCTCGGGCACCAGCATCGGCGAGTCGGCCACCCCCACGTAGTCGATCCCGGCCTCGTCACACAGGGCCCAGCACCGGTCCAGCTCCGGTGCCGGCCGGTCGGTCAGCAGGTTCAGCGAGAACTTCATCGTCCAACCCCTCGGTCGTCAAAACTCATACTTTTATCCTGTCACGCGGCTGATCGCTCCCGCATGAACATCAAGTAAGGAGAGAGGCCACTTGAACTGGGGCACTGTTCCGGTGACAGACGACACGATCTCTACCGGAAAACATCGGACATAATCATCCCGACGACCGTCGTGAGGAGCAGTCCCATGCGCGAACACCCCTACAGCCTCGTGATGCGGGTACGGGACACCGTGCACGTCTCGGGGGCGGCGGGCATCGACTACGCCACGCACGTCGCCTACGGCGACCCCCGCGAGGCCGTGCACGGCTGTTACGCCGAGGTCCTCCGCAGGCTCGCGACCGTGGGCGCCGGGCCGCAGAACATCGTGAAACTCACCTACCACCTCGCTGATCTGGCACATCGGCAGGTGGTGAACGAGCAGTACGAGGAGACCTTCACCGCGCCGGCCCCGGCCCGCACGGTGGTGGGCGCCTCGGAGCTGCCCTACGGGGCGCTCGTCGTCATCGACTGCGTCGCCGAGCTCGGCTGGGACCGGGCCGTCGACGCGATCACCGAAGTCGGACCCGCCCAGGAGGCCACCGTGACCACCCAGCTGCGCACCTACACCACCCTGCCCGGGAAGCTGGACGACTGGACCCGGCTGTTCCAGGAGAAGATCCGCCCGCTGCGCACCTCCCGGGGCTTCCGCATCGACGGCGCCTGGACCGTTCCCGAGCGCGACCAGTTCCTGTGGATCGTGTCCGTGGACGGCACCGTCGCCGACTTCGAACGCATGGAGAGCGAGTACTATGCCGACGACGCCCACGTCCCGCTGGACGCCGAGGCGAAGAACTACCTCGCCAAGGGTGAGACGGTCTTCCTGACCGAGCTCTAACCCTGTTCGGCCCCGGTCGCCGACGCCGTCGGCCGAAGCTCCCGGACCGGCGCGGGCCGGGTCCTGGCCCGCGCGGCCCGGCGCTCCTCGCGGCGGGTGCCGATCAGCAGCCGCAGCCCGTTGAGGCAGACCAGCACGGTGGACAGCTCGTGCCCGGCGACGCCCACCACCAGCGGCAGGGCGCCGACCAGGTCCCACACCACCAGCACGACGATCACCGCGGCGGCGAAGGCCAGGTTCGCGCGGGAGATCCGCCGGGCCCGCCGGGCCAGCTCGACCAGCGGGGCGAGCGAGCCGAGCGGGTCCCGGGTGAGGACGCCGTCGGCGGCCTCCAGCGACAGCGCACCGGCACCGAGCGTCTCACCCCCGGAGCCGGCCGCCGCGGGGCCGCCGACGACGAGCCCGACGTCGGCGCCGGCCAGCAGCGGGGCGTCGTTGATGCCGTCACCGACGGCCAGCACCCGGTGACCGGACGCCTGTCGTTCCCGGAGCACGGCGACCTTGTCGGCCGGGAGCAACCCGGCCCGCAGCCGGTTCAGGCCGAGCCGCCCGGCGAGTGTCCGCGCCGGGGTGGGTGCGTCCCCGGTCAGCACCTCGGGTTCGCCGACGACCCGGCGGAGCGCGGCCAGGGCGGCCTCGGCGCCGGGCCGTGGCTCGTCGGACAGCCCGAGCACACCGACCGGTTCGTCGTCGGCGAGCACGATCACCGCGGTCCGGCCGTCGCGCTGCAGCTCACGGACGAGATCGTCGAGCACCGCATGGGGCCGGCCCAGGAGTTCGGGCCGGCCGACGGCGACCTCGGTGCCGTCGACCTCGGCGCGCACCCCCTCACCGGGGACCGCCACGAAATCCGACGCCGCGGGGAGGTCGAGGCCGCGGTCCAGGGCGTGCCGGCGCACGGCGCGGCCGAGCACGTGCTCGCTGCCCGCCTCGGCGGCCGCGGCGAGCGCCAGCACCTCGTCGGCGGAGCGCCCGTCCAGCGGCGTCACCTGCACCACCCGCGGGCGGCCGGAGGTGAGAGTGCCGGTCTTGTCCAGCACGACGGCGTCGACCTCGGCGAGCGCCTCGAGCACCGTGACGTCCTTGACCAGCGTCCCCCGGCGCCCGGCGACGGCGATCGCGGCGAGCAGCGGCGGCATCGTCGCGAGCACGATCGCGCACGGTGAGGCGACGATCATGAACACGATCGCCCGCAACAGCGTCTCCTCGAACCCGGCCCCGAACAGCAGCGGCACCGTGAACAGCAGCACGGTCGCCGCGACGACGAGCACCGAGTAGCGCTGCTCCACCCGCTCGATGAACAGCTGCCGGTCGGCCTTCGTCTCCGCCGCGCGCTCGACCTGCGCCGCCACCCCGGCCACGACGGTGTCCGCGGCGTCGCGCAGCACCCGGACCCGCAGCACGCCGGTCCCGTTGACGGTTCCGGCCAGCACCTCGTCACCCGGGGCCGTGCGGACCGGTACCGGTTCGCCGGTCAGGCCCGCGGCGTCCACCTCGGACACCCCGTCGAGCACCCGGCCGTCACCCGGGATCCGCTCGCCCGGCCGCACGAGCACCGTCCGACCGGCCACCAGCTCGGAGGCGGGGATCTGCCGTTCGGTGCCGTCCTCCTCGACGAGCGTCGCCGTTTCCGGGGTGAGGTCGAGCAGTGCCGCGATGTCCGCCCTGGTGCGGGCGGTCATCACCGCCTCCAGGGCGCCCGATGTCGCGAAGATGACGATCAGCAGGCCACCGTCGAACCAGTGCCCGATCGAGGCGGCGGCCGCCGCCGCGACGATCATCAACAGGTCCACGTCGAGCCGCCGCTGCGCCAGCGCCCGGATCCCCTCGACCGCGGGGCCCCAGCCGCCGAGCGCGTAACAGGCCAGGTAGGCGGCGGTCACCACCGGGCCGGGTGCGCCCGCGAGATCGAGCCCACCGGCGAGCAGGAAGGCGAGCAGGGCGGCCCCGGCCCAGCGGACCTCGGGGAGCGTGAGGGCGGTTCGCATGCATCGGACAATACCTGCGCATCAACGAAGATACGCAAGCAGCGGACAACGCAGCCGAGTTGCCGGACCATCCGCGCAGCTCCGCAGGTATCCTCGAACCCGTGCACGAGTCGATCCCCGGCTTCGCGATGCCGGCCGACGGCGAGGTCCGCCGCGCGGCCGACTCGCTGCGGATGCTGGCCGACCCGACCCGGATCAAGATCCTCTGGGCGCTGCTGCAGGGCGAGTCGTCGGTGGCCTGCCTGGCCGACCTGGTCGGCGCCGCCCCGACCGCGGTGAGCCAGCACCTGGCCAAGCTGCGGCTGGCCGGGCTGGTGGAGAACCGGCGCGAGGGGACCTTCGTCTACTACACGGTGGAGGACCCGACCGTGCGGGCGGTGCTCGAGCGCGTCCTGCACCACGAGCCGGCCGGGAGCTGAGCCGCGGGACGGGCCGGCCCGAGGACGTCGGCCGGAGTGTTTCCCGGCGGTTAAGACCCGGGCGCCGGGATGGCAGGCAGGTCCGGCACGGGTGGACGATGCCGGTGATCCCCACCCGCCACCCGCGGCACCCCGCGGAGAACGGAGCACCCCGTGACGCGGACCGTGCCCGGCACCGACGACTCCCCGGTGAGCACCGGGCCCGCTCCCGACTCGCTGGCCGCCCATACCGGCGTGGTCAGCGAGTCGGAGCACCGCGCGCTGCGGGCCGACATCCGCCGGCTGTCCACGATGCTCGGCCGGACCCTGGCCGACGAGGCCGGGCCCGAGGTCCTGGAGCTCGTCGAGAAGGTACGACACGGTGCCCGCGGCGCGACCGGCCCGGACACGGTGGCGGCCCTGCTGGACGGTATCGACACCGGCACCGCGGTGCTGCTCGCCCGGGCGTTCTCCCAGTACTTCCAGCTGGCCAACGTGGCCGAGCAGCTGCACCGCTCCCGCGAGCTGCGCGCGCTGCGGCCACCGGACCAGCGGCCGCTGCGCACCGTGCTGCGCCGGTTGGCCGCCGAGGCCGACCCGGACGAGGTCGCCGACGTGCTGGCCCGCGCCCAGCTGCGCCCGGTGTTCACCGCACACCCCACCGAGTCCACCCGGCAGTCGGTGCTGGGGATCCTGCGGCGGGTGGTGGACGCACTGGACCGCGGCGCCGGTGATCACGAGCTGGCCGCGCTGGTCGACCTGCTGTGGCAGACCGACGACATCCGGCCCGGCCCGCCGATGGTGATCGACGAGGCGCGCAACATCGCCTGGTTCGCCACCCGGCTCGGCGAGCGGACGGTGCCCGACCTGCTCGACGAGTTCTCCCGCGAGGCCGCCGACGCCGGTCTGCAGATCCCGGCCGACGCCCGCCCGCTGGTGCTCGGTTCCTGGGTCGGCGGCGACCGCGACGGCAACCCGAACGTCACCCCCGCCGTCACCCGGGAGGTACTGGAGCTCAACGCCGACCGCGCCCTGCGGATCCACGCCGAGCAGGTCGAGCAGCTCATCCAGGAGCTGTCGGTGTCCACCCGGGTGATGGGGGTCGCCGAGGAGCTGCGCGGATCGCTGGCCCGCGACCGGCGCGCGCTGCCCCGGGTGCACGACCGGTTCATCCGGCTCAACGCGCACGAGCCGTACCGGCTCAAGCTCTCCTACGTGGCGGCCCGGCTGGAGAACACCCGCCACCGGCTCGCGACCGGCTCGGCGCACCGGCCAGGGATCGACTACCTCGGTGCGGCGGGTTACCTGGAGGACCTGCTGGTCGTCGACCGGTCGCTGCGCGGCCACCACGGTGCCCGGATCGCCGACGGCACCCTGGCCAGGGCGATCCGCTCGGCCCGGGCGCTGGGTCTGCACCTGGTGGAGCTCGACGTCCGCGAGCACGCGCAGCGTCACCACGACGCGCTCGGCGCGATCTTCGACGAACTCGGCGAGCTGGACAGACCCTACGCGGAGCTGAGCCGCGAGGAGCGCCGCGAGCTGCTCTCGCGCGAGCTGCGCAACAAGCGCCCGCTGTTCCGGCGGCACTACGGCGTTCCCGAGGCCGCCGCCGGGGTGCTCGAGTTGTTCGACACGGTGCACGCCCTGCAGCACGAGTTCGGCGACGACGTGGTGCGCACCTACATCGTGTCCATGGCCCAGGGCGTCGACGACCTGCTCGCCGTCGCCGTGCTCGCCCGCGAGTCCTACATGGTCGAGGTGGGGAGCGACCCGCGCTCGTCACTGGACCTGGTGCCGTTGTTCGAGACCGTCGAGGAGCTGTCGAAGGCGGGTGAGCTGCTGCAGGGGCTGCTCGCCGATCCCGGCTACCGCAGACAGGTCGCCAACCGCGGGGACCTGCAGGAGATCATGCTGGGCTACTCCGACTCCAACAAGGGGGCCGGTATCACCACGTCGCAGTGGCAGATCCACCGCGCCCAGCGCCAGCTGCGTGACGTGGCCGCGGAGCACGGTGTGCGGCTGCGGCTGTTCCACGGCCGGGGCGGATCGGTCGGCCGGGGCGGCGGCCCGGCCGGTGAGGCGATCGCGTCGGCACCGTTCGGATCGGTGGACGCCACGATGAAGCTCACCGAGCAGGGCGAGGTCATCTCCGACAAGTACTCGCTGCCCAGCCTCGCGCACGACAACCTGGAGATCCTGCTGGCGTCGATGCTGGACGCGTCGCTGCTGCACCAGGCGTCCCGGTGGCCGGCCGCCACCCTCGCCCGCTGGGACGAGGTGATGGACTGCGTCTCCGCCGCCGCCACCGCCACCTACCGCAGGCTGATCGACGACGAGGGGCTGCCCGAGTTCTTCACCTCGGCCACCCCGGTCGAGGAGCTGGGCAGGCTCAACGTCGGCTCCCGCCCCGCGAAGCGGCCCGGCCGGGGCACCCCCACGCTGGACGACCTGCGGGCCATCCCGTGGGTGTTCGGCTGGACCCAGACCCGGATGGTGGTCCCCGGTTGGTACGGCCTGGGCAGCGGGCTGCGCGCCGCCCGGGAGGCCGGTTACGCCGCCGACCTCGCCGGGATGCGCGAGTGGGCGTTCTTCACGAACCTGATCGGCAACGTCGAGATGACGCTGGCCAAGACCGACCTGCGGATCGCCTCGAACTACGTCGCCACCCTGGTCGACCCGTCCCGGCAGGGCCTGTTCGCCCAGATCCGCGAGGAGCACGAGCTGACCTGCCGGGAGCTGCTCGCCGTGACCGGGGAGTCGCAGCTGCTGGCCCGGCACCCGGTGCTGCGGAACACCCTCTCGGTGCGCGGTGCCTACCTCGAACCCCTGCACCACTTGCAGGTCGAGCTGCTGGCGCAGCGCCGCGCGGCGGGCGACGAAGCCGATCCGGACCTGGAGCGCGCGCTGCTGCTCACCGTGAACGGGATCGCAGCAGGCATGAAGAACACCGGATGACGGGTACGTACCGGACGTGCGGGACGACAACGAACTCACCGACGACTCCACCGGCGACACCGGATCCGGCGTCCAGAACACCCCCGGGCCGGCCCGGCCGGGCACCCGGCAGGTCATCGCCTGGACGCTGATCCTGGCGTTGCTGCTCGCGGCGCCGCTCAGCTACCTGGCCGGCTCCGCCGGAACCGGTGGGCGGATGCTGGCCGTACTGCTGGTGGTGGCGACCCTGGTCGGCGGGCTGGTGGTGATCCTGCGGCGGCGGTGACCGGGGCACACTGGACCCGTGCAGTACAGGCATGCCGGGCCCGCCGATCGCACCGCGCTCGACGCGGTGCTGGTCTCCGCACCCGGGCGTCCCACGCTGCCGGTGCGGCTGACCGTCGAGCTGCTCGGCCGGGCCCGTTCGCACCTGGACCGGCCCGGGCTCACCGTGTGGGACCCGTGCTGCGGGGCGGGCGTCACCCTCGCCGTGCTCGGCCTGCTCGCCCCGGGGATCACCGCGCTGGTGGGCACCGACGTCGATCCCGGGCCGCTGGACCTGGCCCGGCGCAACCTGGGGCTGCTCTCCCCCGGTGGCCTGGCGGCCAGGGCCGACGAGCTGGACGCGCTGTCGGCCCGGCACGGCAAACCGGCCTATGCCGAGGCCGCCCGGCACGCGCGGACCCTGGTCCCCGCCGGGTGTCCCCCCTGGACGGTCGAGGTGGCGGACGCGCTGGACCGGGACCGGACCCGGGCGGCGGTGGGCGAGCGGCGACCGGACGTGGTGCTGGCGGATCTGCCGCACGGCCGGCAGACGTCCTGGGCGCCGACGACCGCCGGGGCCGGCCCCGAAGCGTTCCTGTCCGCCGTGGGATCGGTGCTGGACCCCGGAGCGGTCGTGGTCGCCGTCGACCGGGGCCGCACCCTGCCGGTGCCCGCCGGTGTCCGGCCGTTGGAACGGTTGCGGGTCGGGCACCGGGCGGCGGTGCTGCTACGGGCGGGGGACCTGCACCGGTCGCCGTCCGGCGCCGGGGCTCACAGCCGGGCGTAGGCCGCCAGCAGCTGGTCCCGCGCCGTGACGAGATAGCGGACCAGCTCGTCGGCCGCCTGCTCGGTCCGGCCGGCGGCGATCATCTCGGCGATCTCACCGTTGCGGGCCAGGTAGGGCTCGTGGAACTCGCGCACCTCCGGCATCCGCTGGAAGACCAACCGCATCTCGGCCAGCAGGCGCCCCATCTCCCGTCCCAGCCGGGGGCTGCCGCCCAGCGCGACGACGTCACGGTGGAAGTGCTGGTTCGCATCGGCCACACCGACCCAGTCGCCGGCCGCCGCGGCCGCGCGACCGCGGTCGTAGGCGGCCCGGACCGCGGACACCGCCACCGGATCGCCCGCCAGCAGGCCGTACCTGACCGCGCCCGGTTCGATCACCAGCCGGGCGGAGTAGACGTCGCGGATGTCATCGATCTCCGGTTGCGCGACGAAGACGCCCCGGTTCGGGATCCGGACCAGCACCCGCTCGGCGACGAGCTGGGACAGCGCCTCGCGGATCGTGTTGCGGGACACCTGGAGCGCCTCTGCGAGCGCCTGCTCCGGCAGGCGCGCGCCGACCCGCAGGCGAGCCTCGGCGACCTCGGTCCGGATCCGGTCGGCCACCCGCTCGGAGGCAGGCACCACGATCGCCCGGGACGCGGACAGGGAGGCCAGCGCGTCCTGCACGGAGGCGTTCACGTCGCTCACGAAACCTGATCCTAACGATCCCTGAGGAGAAATGCCCCATTCTGGGATTGCCGGATCGTAGGACAATCAGCCACACTCTCTCGACCTGCAGCGCTCGACGACCGCTACCCGGGAGGCAGCGATGAGCGACGACACGGCCAGGCCGACGAGAACCGCGACCAGGACGGCCCTCTACGGGGCGATGTTCCTGATGGCCACCAGCGCGATCGGCCCCGGGTTCATCACCCAGACCACGACCTTCACCGCCCAGCTCGGTGCTGCCTTCGCCTTCGCGATCCTGGTGTCGATCCTCGTCGACATCGCGATCCAGATGAACGTCTGGCGGGTGGTCGGCGTCTCCGGGATGCGTGCCCACGAGCTGGCCAACCGGGTCGCGCCGGGCGCCGGTTGGCTGCTCACCGCGCTCGTCGTGGTGGGCGGGCTGGTGTTCAACATCGGCAACGTCGCAGGCGCCGGGCTCGGGCTGAACGCGATGCTCGGCCTCGATCCGGCGATCGGTGGTGCGCTGTCCGCACTGCTGGCGATCGGGATCTTCACCATCCGCTGGGCGGGCATGGCGCTGGACCGGGTCGTCGTGCTGCTCGGGCTGCTGATGATCGGTCTCACCGCCTACGTCGCCGTCGTGTCCGGCCCACCGGTCGGCGACGCGCTGCGCCAGACCGTGCTGCCGGACGAGATCAGCTGGCTGGCGATCACCACACTGATCGGCGGCACCGTGGGCGGGTACATCACCTACGCCGGCGCCCACCGGATGCTCGACTCCGGCCTGTCCGGGCCGGAGAACGCCGGCCGGGTCGCGGTCAGCTCGGTGCAGGGGATCCTGATCACCGGCGTCATGCGGGTACTGCTGTTCCTGGCGGTGCTCGGTGTGGTCACCGCCGGGGTGGACCTGAGCACCAGTGACAACCCGGCGGCCGCGGCGTTCGCCGCAGCGGCCGGCGAGGTCGGCCTTCGCCTGTTCGGAGTGATCCTCTGGGCCGCCGCGATCACCTCGGTGATCGGCGCCGCCTACACCTCGGTGTCCTTCCTGACCTCGCGGGACACCCCCGAGCGGACCACCAGGCTGCTGACCGTCGGGTTCATCGTCATCAGCGCGGCGGTCTTCCTGATCGCCGGAGCCGCCCCGGTCACCCTGCTGGTCTTCGCCGGTGCCTTCAACGGCTTGATCCTGCCGATCGGGTTCACCATCCTGCTGTGGGTGGCCTGGCGGCGGCGCGACCTGCTCGGCGGCTACCGCTACCCGCGCTGGCTGTTGGGTGCGGGGCTGCTCGGCTGGCTCGTCACGCTGTTCGTCGGTTACCAGTTCGTCGCCGAGAACATCGGGAAGCTCTTCTCATGACACCGCGCATCGACCTCAACGCCGATCTCGGCGAGTCCTTCGGCCAGTGGGTGCTCGGCGACGACCAGGCCATGCTCGGCCTGGTCAGCTCGGCCAACGTCGCCTGCGGCTTCCACGCGGGCGACCCCTCTACCCTGCGCGCGACGACCGCAGCCGCCGTCGCCGCAGGCGTCACCGTCGGCGCCCAGGTCTCCTACCCGGACCTGCGCGGTTTCGGTCGCCGGTTCCTCGACATCGAGCCCGCCGCCCTGACCGACGACGTGATCTACCAGATCGGTGCCCTGGACGGCCTGTGCCGCGTCTCGGGGACCCGGATCCGGTACGTCAAGCCGCACGGTGCGCTCTACAACGCGACCCGCACGCACACCGCACAGGCACGTGCGGTGATCGAGGCGGTCCGTGCCTACGACGCCTCCCTCCCGGTGCTCGGGTTGCCCGGTTCGGAGCTGCTGGCGCAGGCGGAGCGGGCCGGTCTGCGGCCGGTGGCCGAGTTCTTCGTCGACCGTGGTTACACCCCCGAGGGCGCGCTGGTGCCGCGCCGCGAACCCGGTGCCCTGCTCGACGACGCCGGTGCCGCCGCCGAGCGGCTCGTCCGGATGCTCACCGACGGCGTGGTCCGGGCGGTCGAGGGCACCGACGTCGCGGTCCGTGCCGAGTCCGCCTGCGTGCACGGTGACTCGCCCGGCGCGGTCGCGATGGCCCGCCGGGTCCGCGAGGCCCTCTCGCGTGCCGGGATCACCGTCGAGGCGTTCGCGGCATGAGCACGACCTCCGGCCTCACCCCCGCACAGGCCCGCGCACGCTTCCGGGGCGGCCTGGTCACCACCACCTCGGGCTGGTGCGCGGGTTGGACCCAGGTGAACCTGATCGCCGTCCCCCGCGAGTACGCCTGGGACGTGCTGCTGTTCGCCCAGCGCAACCCGAAGCCCTGCCCCGTGCTCGACGTGCTGGAGCCCCGGGAGTTCGCCGGTGCCCTGTTCGACGGTGACGTCCGCACCGACCTGCCCCGCTACCGGGTGTACGTCGACGGCGAGCTCGTCGAACGGCCCACCGACGTGCGCGAGCACTGGCGTGGCGACCTGGTCACCTTCCTGATCGGTTGCAGCTTCACCTTCGAGAACGCGCTGCTCACCGAGCGGGTCCCGGTCCGGCACCTGGAACAGGGCGGCACGGTGCCGATGTACCGGACCACCCGGCGCTGCCGCTCCGCCGGCCGGATGTCCGGCCCGCTGGTGGTGTCCATGCGGCCGGTGCCCGCCGCGCTGGTGGACACCGCCGTGTCGGTGACCGCCCGCTACCCGGACGTGCACGGCTCCCCGGTGCACGTCGGCGACCCGGCCTCGCTCGGCATCACCGATCTCGACCGGCCCGACCACGGCGACCCGGTACGCATGACGGGTGACGACGTCCCGGTGTTCTGGGCGTGCGGGGTGACCCCGCAGGCCGCCGTCCTGGAGTCCCGGCTGCCGCTGGCGATCACCCACGAACCCGGCCACATGCTGGTGACCGACACCCGCGACACCGACTACCTGATCTGAGTCATGATCGACGCATGACGAACGACCCGCACGCCTGGCTCGAGGACGTCACCGGCGCCGAGGCGCTCGCGTGGGTGAGGGACCACAACGCCCGGACCGAGGAGCGGCTCACCGCGACACCGCTGTTCTCCGAACTGGAGTCCGGCATCCGGGAGGTCCTCGACGCACCGGCCCGCATCCCGTTCGTCGGGCAGCGCGGCGGTTACCTCTACAACTTCTGGACCGACGAGCGCAACCCGCGCGGGGTCTGGCGGCGCACCGCCCTCGAGCAGTACCGCACGGACTCCCCGGAATGGGAGATCCTGCTCGACGTCGACGCGCTCAACGAGGCCGAGGGAGAGAACTGGGTCTGGCACGGTGCCCGGTTCCTGCGCCCGGACCTGGACCGGGTGCTCATCGACCTGTCCCGTGGCGGCGCTGACGCCGACGTGACCCGCGAGTTCGACCTGACGACCCTGGACTGGGTGCCCGACGGTTTCGTCCGGCCCGAGGCCAAGGGCGGCGCGGCCTGGCTCGACCGGGACACCCTGCTGGTCGCGACCGATTTCGGTGAGGGCACGACCACCGATTCCGGCTACCCGCGCACCGTGCGACGCTGGGCCCGCGGCACCCCGCTCGCCGACGCCGAGCTCGTCTTCGCCGGTGAACCCGGCGACCTGAGCGTCTCGGCGTACCGCGACCACACCCCCGGTTTCGAGCGGACCTTCGTGCGGCGGGCGCTGGAGTTCTACGCCGACGAGCTGTACCTGCTCGACGACGACGGCGCCCTGCGCAAGATCGACGTCCCGGACTCGGCGGTCGCCGACGTGGAGCGCGAGTGGCTGCTGCTGGAGCTTCGCGAGGACTGGGACGGCTTCCGTGCCGGGTCCCTGCTCGCCGCCCGGTTCGACGACGTCCTGGCCGGCACACCCGACTGGGAGATCCTGTTCGAGCCGACCGACGAGTCGTCGCTGGCCGGGTACACCTGGACCCGGCACCACCTGGTGCTCAACGTGCTGGAGAACGTGGTCAACCGGCTGTCCGTGCTCACTCCCGGCGAGACCGGGTGGACCCGCTCCGCATTCCCCGGTGCGCCCGAGTTCGGCAGCGTCGGTGTGTCCGCGGTGGACAGCGACGAGAACGACGACGTGTGGCTGACCGTCACCGACTACCTCACCCCGGCGTCGCTGGCGATCGCCACCGTGGGCAGCCCGCCGGAGACCCTCAAGAGCGCACCGGGGTTCTTCGACTCCTCCGGGCACGTCATCGAGCAGCACTTCGTCACCAGCGACGACGGCACCCGGGTGCCCTACTTCCTGGTCCGGCCGGTGGACCTGCCGTTCGACGGCACCGCACCGACCCTGCTCTACGGCTACGGCGGCTTCGAGATCGCGCTGACCCCCGGTTACTCGGGCGGGATCGGCCGCTCCTGGCTGGCCCGCGGCGGGGTCCACGTGGTCGCGAACATCCGCGGTGGCGGCGAGTACGGCCCCCGCTGGCACCGGGCGGCGCTGCGGGAGAACCGGCACCGCGCCTACGAGGACATGGCCGCCGTCGCCCGCGACCTGATCGCACGGGGGATCACCGCGCCGGAGAAGCTGGCCGTGCAGGGCGGCAGCAACGGCGGGCTGATGGCCGGGAACATGCTGGTCCGCCACCCCGAACTGTTCGGCGCGGTCGTCATCCAGGTACCGCTGCTGGACATGAAGCGCTACAGCCACCTGCTCGCCGGGGCGTCCTGGACGGCCGAGTACGGCGACCCGGACACCGAGGACTGGGAGTTCATCCGGACGTTCTCGCCGTACCACCTGATCGACGCCGACGCCGACTACCCGCCGGTCATCCTGCTGACCTCCACCCGGGACGACCGGGTGCACCCCGGGCACGCCCGCAAGTTCGCCGCGGCGCTGGAGGCGGCGGGGCACGACGTCACCTACTACGAGAACATCGAGGGCGGGCACGGCGGCGCCGCGGACAACGCCCAGGCCGCACGGATGGCGGCGCTGGCCTACGCGTTCCTGTGGGAGCGGCTCGGCGGGTGACCGGGGGCGGGCGTCCCGGCCGAGCTGGTCGCCCGGCTCCGGGCGCCGTAGGTGTGCCCGGTCGGGGTGGTGGTGCGGGTGCCGTGCGTGGTGGGTTCGACCCACCATCCGGGTTGTTCGCGCAGATGGTTGTGCAGCTCGCACCACTCCGGCGACCGTGGCTCGGACAGCAGTCGGCCCCTCCCGGCACGGTCCGTGCCCTGACGGGAGCCATCGGCGAACTACTCTCGCGTCCATGACAGAGGAGCGGACGGGCGAGGTCGTGATCCGGGTACGCGGTGAGCACGAACGCGAGGTCCCCGCCGAGCGGGGCACCGCCCACGTCGTCGTCCGCGCCCAGGGGCCCGAGCCCGGGCCGGTGCGGGCTCAGGTGGAGGCCGACACCGCGGCCGTGCTGGCCGACGTCCGCGCCTGGCACGACCCGGACGCGGGCCCCGTCCGCCGCTACGTCGTCGACCAGGTCCGCACCTCGGTGCAGCAGCCGACGCACAAGGGACGGCCACGCCCGGCGGTGCACCACGCCTCGGTGTCGGTCTCGGTGGAGTTCGACGACGTCGCCCGGCTCGGCGGCTGGCTGTCCTCGCTCGGCTCGGTCGCCGGCGCCCAGCTGCGCGGCATCGGCTGGGACCTGGCCCGTGAGCACCGGCGGGAACTGGAGCGTTCGGTCCGCCAGGAAGCCCTGCGCCAGGCCCGCGAACGCGCCCAGGACTACGCCGACGCGCTCGACCTCGGCCCGGTGCGGCCCCGGCAGGTCGCCGACGTCGGCCTGCTCGGCTCGGCGCCGGCTCCCGCGCCGCTGGCCAGGGCCACCTTCGCCGCCGCGGCCGTTCCCGAGTCGGCCGACGACGGGCTCGGCGAGCTGCTGCGGCCCGACGACGTCACGGTGCAGGCCGCGGTGGAGGCCGAGTTCGTCGTCGGGTAGCTCTCGCCGGTCAGCCCTCGCCCGCCGCGATGTCGGCGTGCTCGTCACGCAGCTGCCGCTTGAGGATCTTGCCGCTCGGGTTCTTCGGGAGCGCGTCGGCGAACACGACGTACTTGGGCCGCTTGTAGCCGGCGAGCTTCTGCCGGGCGTGCGCGTGCACCTGCTCCTCGGTGAGCGCCACACCCTGTTTCGGCACGACGACCGCGGTGACCGCCTCGATCCAGCGCGGGTGGGCGACCCCGAACACGGCGACCTCGGCGACGCCGTCGAGCAGGTAGAGCGCCTCCTCCACCTCCCGGGAGGCGACGTTCTCACCACCGGTCTTGATCATGTCCTTCTTGCGGTCGACCACGCTCAGATACCCGTCGGGAGTCATCACGCCCAGGTCACCGGAGTGGAACCAGCCACCGGCGAACGCCGCGGCGGTCTTCTCCTCGTCCTCGTAGTAGCCGAGGGTGGCGTGCGGCGAGCGGTGCACGATCTCGCCGACCTCCCCGGGCGGCAGCTGCCGGCCCGCGTCGTCGACCACCCGGGTCTCGACGTTCAACGACGCCCGCCCCGCGGAACCGGCCCGCTCCAGCTGCTCCTCCGGACGCAGGATGGTGGCCAGCGGGGACATCTCGGTCTGACCGTAGAAGTTCCAGAGCCGCACGTCCGGGAGCCGCCGGGACAGCTCGTGCAGCACCTCGACCGGCATCGCGGCCGCGCCGTAGTAGCCCTTACGCAGGCTGGACAGGTCGGTCGAGTCGAAGTCCGGGTGGCGCAGCAGCCCGATCCACACCGTCGGCGGGCAGAACAGCTTGGTGACCTTCTCCCGTGCGATCGTGGCCAGCAGCGTCGCCGGGTCCGGGCCCGGGAGGATGATGCTGGTCGCGCCCAGGTAGACGTCGACCGAGAAGAAGCAGTCCAGCTGCGCGCAGTGGTACATCGGCAGCGAGTGCAGCTCGACGTCGTCGTCGGTCATCCCGCCGTCGACGATGCAGGACTGGTACTGGGCGATCAGCGAACGCGACGACAGCATCACGCCCTTGGGCCGGGACTCGGTGCCCGAGGTGTACATCAGCCGCAGCGGGTCGTCGTCACCGACGTGCACGTCCGGCTCGCCGGGATTCTCACCGGAGCCGTCGATCCAGTCGGCGACGTCGACCCAGTCACCCGTCGCGGGTCGGCCGGACAGCCCGATCCAGCCGCGCACCCGCACCGGGGCGTAGGAGTGCGCGAGCGCCTTCTCGGCGGTCTCGGCGAGCGCGTCCTCGACGACGAACGCGCTCGCCCGCGAGTGGTCGAGGATGTAGGCGATCTCCTCGGGGCCGAGCATGAAGTTGACCGGCACGAGCAGGACGCCCAACCGGGCGGTCGCGAACGCGAGCACCCCGAACTGCCGGCAGTTGTGCGAGAGCAGGGCCAACCGGTCGCCCTTGGTCAGACCGTGCTCGGCGAGGGCAGCGGCGCAGCGGTTCACCGCGGCGTCGAACTCGGCGTAGGTCCACCGGGTGTCGCCGTCGACCACGGCGAGCCGGTCCGGGTGCCGCACCGCGGTGCGGTGCAGGAGGTCCCCGACCGAGTGCCGGCGGGCCCGCGTGATCGCGGCGGTGGTCTGCTCGCTGAACTCTGCGGCGGCGCTGCTCATGCCCTGATCCTGCACCAGCCTGCCGCGCACCGTCATGTGGTGCGCCGTCACATCGGGCGGGCGCCCGCGATGGGGCCACGACCCGTGGCGGTCTCGCAATCCGCCCCGTATGTTCCGTTCGTCAATCTCGTTGATCGACAGGAGAGGTGCACGGCATGGCCCGATCCGGCGCGAGCACCCCGACCGGGACCCCGCTCTCCCGCGCGATGCGCCCGGTGAACGCCCTCGTCGAACGGTACATACCGTCGGCGCTCGTGTTCGCCATCGTCCTGACCTTCGTGGTCGGCCTGATGGCCGTCGCGCTGACCGACTCCGGGCCGGTGGAGGTCGTTGCGAGCTGGGGCGACGGACTGTCCGGTCTGCTCGACTTCATCACTCAGATGGCCCTGATCCTGCTGCTCGGACACATGCTGGCTCACACCCGCCCGGTGCAGCGCCTGCTGAGGGCACTCGGCTCGCTGCCCCGGACCACGATGCAGGCCTACCTGTTCGTCTTCCTGGTCGCCGCGGTCGCCTCGCTGATCACCTGGGGCCTGGGTCTCGTGGTCGCGGCGCTGATCGCCCGCGAGGTCGCCGCGCAGGGCCGCGAGCGAGGCCTGGCACTGCACTTCCCGATGCTGGTGGCCGCCGGGTTCTCCGGCTTCGTCGTCTGGCACATGGGTTACTCCGGTTCGGGGCCGCTGCTCGCTGCCACCGAGGGCTCGTTCATCGCCGAGCAGCTCGGGGCGCCGATCCCGGTGAGCGAGACGACGTACTCGACCTGGAACCTCCTTGCGATCGTGGCGACCCTGGTCGCCGTCGCCGGCGCGCTCTACCTGGTCGCTCCGCGGCCCGGAGAGAACGTCCGCGAGTTCGCCGCCGACGAGCCGGCCGTCGTCACCGGGCCTGCCGACGACGTGCGCACCCCCGCCGACCGGGCGGACGGCAGTCGTGTCCTCACCACGTTGCTCGGGTTGCTCCTGGTCGCCTACCTCGTGCACCACTACCTGACCGGCGGCGGCCTGACCCTCGACATCGTCAACTGGACGTTCCTCTGCCTGATCCTGCTGCTGGCGGCGAACCCGTTCGAGATCATCACGCTGACCCGGGGCGCCGCGTCGAACGTCGGGGAGATCCTGCTCCAGTTCCCGCTCTACGCCGGCATCCTCGGCGTGATGACGGCCACCGGTCTGGTCGAGGTCATCTCGGCCTGGTTCGTCGGCATCTCCACCCCGGTCACCTTCGGACTCCTGACCTTCCTGTCGGCGGGCCTGGTCAACATCGCCATCCCCTCCGGCGGTGGGCAGGTCGCCGTGCAGGGGCCGGTGATGATCGACGCGGCGAACCAGATCGGGGTGGACCCCGCCGTCGCGCTGATGGCGATCGCCTACGGTGACCAGTGGACGAACATGATCCAGCCGTTCTTCGCGCTGCCGTTGCTCGCCATCGCGGGGTTGAAGATCCGCGACATCCTCGGTTACACGACGGTCACCCTGATCGCGTCCGGCATCGTGTTCGGAGCGACGATGTTGATCATCTCACTGTGACCACGCGTCGCGCCGCTCACGCCGCCGGGTCGAGGGCCAGTTCGCGGAAGCTCCCGGAGTGGTACACCAGCGGCTCCGCCGGGACGACCCGCGCCCCGTGCACCCGCAGCAGGACGATCTGGTGGTCACCGGCCGGGACCAGCTGCTCGACCGAGCAGTCCAGCTGCCCCGACGAGCCCGCCACGAACAGCGCGCCGTCCGGGGTGGCGGCGAGCTCCAGACCGGCGAACCGGTCACCCTGCTTCGCCGACAGCTGCCGGCACGCCACGGAGTGCTCCGAGCTCAGCACACTGACGCCCAGCCGGGGCAGCCCGGCGAGCTTCGGCCAGGTCGACGACGTGTTCTGGATGCAGAACGACACCAACGGTGGATCCATCGAGACCGAGGTGAAGCTGCTGGCCGCGAGGCCCACGGGGCCGTGCGGTCCCTGGGCGCAGACGGCGACCACCCCACTGGGGAAGCAGCCGTAGAGCGCGCGCAGCGCGGCGGAGTCGAGGACGGGATCGGCGGACCACATCACGAGCAGAACCCTTCGGTACGCAGGTCGGACACGGAGATCAGCGGAACGGAGTGTCGGTCGGCGAGGGCGCGCAGCCCGGCCGGGCCCATCGGTTCACCCGCGTCGTCGACGACCTCGGCGAGCGCGGCGACCGGGGCCAGCCCGGCCCGGTCGCACAACCGGACGGCGGCCTGTGCCACGGCGCCCGCGGTGCTCGGGCACGGCTCGGTGCCCACCAGCTCGACGAGCACGTGCCCGGGAACGACGAGATCCTCCGGCGCGGTGCCGGGATCGGCGAGCATCCGCAGCGTGGTGGCCCGCGCGGCGGCGCTGATCCCGGTCCCGGTGCCGGCGCCGTCCACCGCGACGGTCTGCAGGTTCCCGCGTCGTTCCCGGTCGGTGCCCCCCATCAGGGGCAGTCGCAGTGCGTCCGCCCGGACCGGTTCGACGGCGGCGCGCAGCAGACCGCAGGTGTGGCGGACCGCCCAGACCACCGCGGTGGTGCTCGCGGTGGCCGCCGCGAGCACCACCGTCCCGGCGTCCGGCCCGGTGATCAGGACCGGCCGCCCCTGGGCGAGTGCCTCCACCGCCGACAGGACCGGTCTGTGGTCGGTATGCAGCGTCACCGTCACGCCGCACCCGCCGCGGTCCGCACCCCGGCGACGGCGGTGAGCGGCGCTCCCCACAGGGCGGCCCATTCGGTGAGCTGCGCATCGAGCTCGCCGGAGTCGATCGCGGACTCCAGCACGTAGAGCCCTCGGGTCGGGCAGGAGGCGCCGATCTCGATCAGCACCGGGCGCAGCTGCTCCTCCACCGCCAGGCTGTGCAACGGGGCGGCACCGACCATCAGCGGCACGGTGGCCAACCCGCGCAGCTCGTCCCGGCCGAACTGGTCCAGGAAGGACTTCAGCAGGCCGGTGTAGGAGGCCTTGTAGACGGGTGTGGCGACGACCAGCAGGTCGGACTCGAGGACGGTGGCCTTCGCCGCCGCGACCGCGGGATCGCCCCAGCTGAACAGCCCCCCGGTCAGCTCGGAGACCTCCACCGTGGTCACCTCCGCGGAGGGGGCGACGACCGCCGCGGCGGCGCGGGCCGCCGTCGCGGTACGCGAACCCGCCTTCGGATTCCCGACGACGACCGTCACCCGGTTGAGAGAACCAACGAACTCGTTCATGCCCTCCATCGTCCGGCCGTCCGCGTCGTCGCCGGTGACTGCGGTGTCACGAGTTCTTTGCGCCGCACCGGACGGCACGGCGGGGGGCCGTTCCCGCAGGTCGGGCACCGTGCCACGGGGTGATGCGCCGCTCACGTCGCGGCTCGGGCGCAGCACCGGTGACGGCCCCGCGCTCCCACCGGCGCTGCTCACCGGGCACCGCCCCGAGCGGGAGCGCGCCGCGTACCGGGGTGCGTACGGCGGTACTCGGCGACCACCTCCAGCAGACGGGCGGTGTGCTCGACGGCCACGTCCGGCGGGAGCTGCTTGGCGCCGCTCAGCGAGAGCCCGTCGACGACGCCCTCGTAGCGTTCCAGGGTGGCGAGGACGTCGGCGGGTGTCCCGGTGACGGCGAGCTCGTCGACCATCCGGTCGCTCACCGCGCGCACCTGGGCCGGGAAGTCGTCCGCGCGCAGGGCCCGCTCCCCCGCGTCGAGCTCCGCGGCGAACCCCAGCGGTTCGAGGAAGGTGCGGAAGTAGGGGATCCGGAAGTAGTACGCGATGGCGTGCCGGGCCAGGTCCCTGGCGCGCTCCGCGTCGTCGTCGACACCGCAGAACCGGCCGACGGTCACCGCGAACTCGGTCCGGTCCCGGCCCGACCGGGCCAGCCCGACGTCGACGAGGCCCGGGGCGACATCGCGCAGCCAGCCCAGCGGGAGGATGCCGTTGAACATCACGCCGTCGGCGACCTCGGCGGCGAGCTCGGTCATCCGGCGCTGGGTGGCCCCGAGCAGCAACCGGACCGGGAACCGGGTGAAGCCGGGGCCGACGTAGCCCCGGGTCGGGAAGTACGGGTCGTCGACGGCGGTCGGAGCGTCCGGGGTGGCGTCCAGACAGGCCCGCAGCGCCCGCAGGTACGAGCGCATCCGCGGAACGACCGGATCGAACTCCAGTCCGTGCCAGTCCTGCACCCTGGCCCGTGGCAACGGGCCGATGCCCAGGTCGAACCGACGCCCGCCGAGTGCGGCGATCGTGTGCGCCGCGTGCGCGGTGGTGGCCGGGGTCCGGCTCCACCCGGCGATCGTGGAGACCTGGCGGACCCGCTCGGTCTGCGCGGCCACCGCCGCGAGCAGTGTGAACGACTCGGCACCGAACTGTGAGTCGCCGACGCCGACCTGGTCGAACCCGGCCGCGTCCGCCCCGCGGGCGAGGTCGAGCGCGGAGCGCACACCGACCTCCCCGACCCCGAGACCCAGCTCCATCATGTGCGTGTCCTTTCTCGTCGAGGGTCTCGGAGCCGCGGGGATCAGAACTCCAGCAGGTTCTCCTTGAAGGTGTCGTAGGAGTAGCCGGAGCGGATCATGCCGCGCTTGCGCAGCACCGGTGCGAGGCCGTCGCAGACCTCGGTGAGGGCCTTGCGGGTCGGTGGGATGCGGACCAGATAGCCGTCCCCGTCGATCTCGTCGGCGAGCTCGCCCATCTGGGAGGCCACCGAGTCGGGGGTCCCGACGAGTTCGATCGAGCCGACGGTCTGGCTGCGCGCCTGCAACGCCTCGCGCAGCGTCTTGCCCTCGGCCCGCTTGACGAAGTCGTCCACCAGGCTCTGGTGCCCGTTGTGCAGCCCGCTCAGGTCGGGCAGCGGGGCGTCCAGCTCGAACTGTGAGAAGTCCAGGCCCGAGTAGTACGACATTCCGGCGAGCAGGCCTTCGATGTTGGCCGCCGTCGCCTCCTGCATCGCCTTCTGCTTGGCCCTGGCCTCCTCCATCGAGTCACCCAGGATGGGGTGGATCAGGAACAACACCTTGGCGTCGTCGGGCTTGCGGCCGTGGGCCACCAGCCGGGCCTTCATGTCCTGGTGGTACTCCTTGAGGTTCTCCACCCCGGGGTTCTCGGCGAGCGAGGCGATGATCGTGTCGGCGTGCGCTGCCCCGAAGTTCCGGCCGGCCGGCGAGCCGCCCGCCTGGCAGATCACCGGGTGCCCCTGCGGGCCGGGCATCGAGTTGAGCGGCCCGCGGGAGGAGTAGTACTCCCCCTGGAAGTCGGCGGTGTGGACCTTGGTGTGGTCGGCGAACACCCCGGTGACCTCGTCCATGACGACCGCGCCCGGTTCCCAGGTGTCCCACAGCGCCTTCACGCAGCGGATCCACTCGTCGGCCATCACGTAGCGCTTGTCGTGCTCGACGTGCTTCTCGAAACCGTAGTTCTGTGCCGCGGCGTGCGGGCTCGCGGTGACCAGGTTGACCCCGACCCGGCCCTCGGTCAGGTGGTCGAGGGTGACCATGAGGCGAGCCGCGAGGTACGGCGGGTAGAAGGTGGTCGCAGCCGTCGCGACGATCCCGAGATGGCGGGTGTGGGCGGCGAGCAACGGCACGAGCGGCATCGGGTCGAGCCGCATGGTGCCGTTCTTGAGCGCGTGTTCACGGCTGCCCTGGTAGACGTCGGGGATGACCGAGGAGTCCTCGAGCATCATGTAGTCGAAACCCGCTCGCTCGAGCGAGGTGGCGATGTCGATGAACAGCTTCGGGTTCGCGACGTCGCGCGCCGAGTTGCCGGACCATCGCTGGTTCCAGCCGTAGACTCCGAATCCCATTCCGACGAACCATCCCATGTGGAACATGGATGTACTCCTTGCTGTGAGCAGTGGGCTGTGGGTAGTGGCGGGTCAGAACGCGAGCAGGTTGTCGCGCAGGTGTTCGTGGCTGTAGCCGTCGCGGATCAGGCCGCGCCGGCGCAGTGCGCCGCCCAGCCCCTCGGCGATCTCGGCGACGAAGCGCGGTGTGACGGTGCCGCTGATCAGGAAGCCGTCGCCGCCGGCCTCCTGCATGTACTCACCCATCTGGGCGGCCGCGGCATCCGGCGTGCCGATCACCCGGATCGCCTGCGGCGGGGCCTCGACCAGCTCACGCAGGGTCGCCGCGGTGGCGCCGGTGTCACCACCGAGGAGGCGCTGCATGGTGCTTCGGGCTGCGTTGGTGTGGATCTCCGGGACCGGGGCGTCCAGGTCGAAGGTGGTGAAGTCCACCCCGGAGGCGAACGACAACGCGGCCAGCGCCCGTTCGCGTCGCTGCTCGACGGTGCCCAACTGGATCTCGGCGAGCTCGTCGGCCATCTCCTGCGAGTCGGCCAGGATCGGGCTCACCACGAACAGGACCTTGCAGTCCGTGGGCTTGCGACCGGCGGCGACCAACCGCTCGTCCATGTCCTCGCGGTAGGACTTCATCGCCTCGACGCTGCCGACCGAGGCCACCACGGTGTCGGCGTGTTCGGCGGCGAACGCGCGGCCGGCGGGTGAACCCCCCGCCTGGCAGATCACCGGACGGCCCTGCGGGCCGGGCATCGTGTTGAGCGGCCCGCGCGAGGAGTAGTACTCCCCCTGGAAGTTCGCCTCGTGCACCTTGGTGTGATCGGCGAACACCCCGGTGACCTCGTCCATCACGATCGCGCCCGGTTCCCAGGTGTCCCACAGCGCCTTCACGCAGCGGATCCACTCGTCGGCGCGGCGGTAGCGCTCGTCGTGCTCGATCTGGCCGTCCATACCGAAGTTCTGGGCGGTGCGCAGGTTGTGCGAGGTGACCATGTTGAGACCGACCCGGCCCTCGGTCAGATGGTCGAGGGTGGCCATCAACCGCGCACCGAGGTACGGCGGGTAGAAGGTGGAGGTCATCGTCGCGATGATCCCCAACCTGCTGGTCGCGGCACCGATCAGCGGGACCAGCGCCATCGGGTCGTGCTTCGGCGCGGTGCCGGAGGCGAGTGCCTGCTGCATGGACCCGCCGTGCACGTCCGGGATGAACGAGGCGTCCTCGAGCATCATGTAGTCCCAGCCGGCGCGCTCGAGCGATACGCCCATGTTGACCCACTGCTGGGGCTTCATCCATTCCGTCGGTCGGACGCCCCACCGCGAGCCGAACGCTGCGGCGTTGTAACTGAGGAACCACCCCATGTGGAACATCGCATCTCCTGGGATTCGGTGACGACGGACAGACTCGGTCGGGCGGGTTACCGATGGCCGCACCCGCAGTTTCCCGACGGTTGCGCCGGGGGGTGCGGTGATCGGGTCAGGTCAGGAGGTGGTCGCGCAACGTTGCGCCGGAGTACTCGGTACGCAGCAGGCCGCGCCGCTGCAGGACGGGGACGACCTCGTCGACGAACCGCCGGAGCGTGCCCGGGACCTGGGTCAACCGGGAGAGGATGAAACCGCCGTTGCGGCCGGTGGCCTCGTGCAGTTCCTCCATCCGGTCCGCGATCTGCTCGGGCGTGCCCACTGCCTCCGCCGCGCCGCGCAGCAACCGCTGCTCGGCGTACTCCAGCAGCGGTGTGTCGGCGCCCGCGGACCGGACGGCGTCGGCGAGGTACCCCCAGTGGGTGTGCGCGGACCGGACGTCCTCGACGATCTCCCCGAGCAGCGTGTCCGGCGGGTACCGGGAGAGGTCCACACCGAACAGGGCCGACATGTTCTTGATCGGTGCCCCGGGCGGCTGCATGTCCAGGTACTCGCGGTCGCGTCGGGCCAGGTCGTCCGGCGAGTCGAGGACCTCCACCCGGATCGACCACAGCATCCCGACGTCGCGGTCCTTCCGGCCGGCGGCGACCAGTGCCTCGTCCATCGCCGCTCGGTGCTCCCGCATCGTGGCGAGGGTGCCGTTGGCGGCGAACTGGTAGTCGGCGAACTCCGCGCCCAGCGCCAGGCCGGCCGGGGACTGACCGGCCTGGATGATCGGCGGGCTGTGCTGGGGACCGGGCAGCACCGGCAACGGACCCTGGATCCGGAAGTGCTCACCGGAGAAGTCGACGTGCCGCACCTTCGTGGGGTCGGCGAACACGCCGGTGCGGGGATCCATCACCACGGCGTCCGGGTCGACGCTGTCCCACAGCGCCTTCGTGGCGCGGATGTGCTCGTGGGCGCGGGCGTAGCGTGCCTCGTGGGCCATGATGTCGTCGTGCCCCCAGCACCTGGCCTCGTTGCGGTAGGCGCTGGTCACCGCGTTCCAGGCGATCCGCCCCTCGGTGATGTGATCGAGCGAGGCGAACAGGCGGGCCACGTGGAACGGGTGGTGGTACGTGGTGGACATGGTGATCCCGAAGCCGAGATGACGGGTCACCCGCGACATCGCGACGACGGTCGGCATCATGTCCAGCTTCGGCCAGTTCACCCCGTACCGGACGGCTTCGGAGAAGTCCCCGTCGGAATCGTGTGGAGTTTCCGCGGCGTCACCGAAGAAGACCATGTCGAAACACCCGCGCTCGACGATCCTCGCGATGTCCTCATACATTTCCGCGCGGCCGTAGTACGGGTACCCGGTCCAGGATCCCTTTCCCCGCCAGCTTCCGTTCGCATGTGCGAAGGACAGATCCGCAGCCAGATGCATCATCGTTCCGTCGGCCATGTCGCAGACGGTGCGGCGCCGTCGTTACGCCAGTTCTCCGCACGTGTTTCGGCAGCGTTGCGCCGCTCCGGACGCGGCACGACCCCGGGTCCGCGCACTATGGTCCACGTCATACTTGACGACGTCGGAGGGCTGAATCAATCTTGGACGACCGACTCCGACGACGCCATCGGTGCTCCTCGGCGGAATTTCCGCGGGCCACCCAGGAAGAGGTCGCATGATGTCGCCCCGCAGGCTCACACTGGAGGACCGAAAGCGCGCCGAATTCCGCCGCAACCGGGCGCTCGAACACCCCGAACCGGTGCAGACCTCGCCGCGGCGCGCACACGATCTCATCCGGGCTGCCATCCGGCTGGGCCTGACCGGCGGGCGGCCCTTCCAGACCGAGCACGAACTGGTGCGGAGCATGGCGATCAGCCGCAACGCCCTGCGCGGGGCGATGAAGCTGCTCGCGGAGGAAGGGCTCATCACCCGCCGGGCCGGCCAGGGCACCCGGGCCGCGGCCTCGATCGTGCCCATCCCGCTCGACGAGTCCGTGCCCGCCGGTGACGTCGAGGTCCACCAGCTGGAGACCCGCTCCGTCCCCGCCACCCCGGTGATGCGCCACCGGTTGGCCATCGAGGACGAGTGGGTCCTGATGAACGAGCAGCTGGTCACCTCCGGCGGGGAACCGCTGATGCTGCGGGTCGCCTACAGCCCGCTGAGCCGCAGCACCGACGACCTCGTGAACCACATCGAGACCCACCCGACCTACTCCGGCGCCCGGCTGGCCGAGATCTTCCCCCGGCTGTTCGGGGTACAGCTCGGACGGGTGGAGAACACCATCGAGGCGGTGCCGTGCGAGGAGCGCTCGGCGGCCGTCCTCGGCGTCCCGGTCGGGTCCCCGATCCTGCTGCGTGAGCTGCTGCTGCGCGGGGCGGACGGGATCGCCTACAGCCTGACCTACTGTCACCACCGGGGCGACCGCATCGCGCTGAGCGACGCGGTCGGCCCCGGTCACGCCGGTCGCGGCGACAGTGCCGCGCCCAGCAGCTCCTTGCTGTAGGGGTGGGACGCCCCGGTGAGCAGCTGTTCGGTCGGGGCGCACTCGACGATCCGGCCGTGCAGCATCACCGCGACCCGGTCGCACACGTAGCCGACGGCGTCGATGTCGTGGCTGACGAACACGTAGGTCAAGCCGAGCTCGGCGTGCAGCCGCCGGAGCAGGGTGAGCACCTGTGCCTGGATCGACAGGTCCAGCGCGGAGGTCGGTTCGTCGAGCACCAGCAACGTCGGCTGGGTGACCAGCGCCCGTGCGATGCTCACCCGCTGCTGCTGGCCACCGGACAGCGCGCCGGGATGGCGCTCGGCGAGCGCCGCCGGCAGCGAGACCAGATCGAGTGCCTCCAGGACCCGCCGCCGCCGGTCGGCGGGCCCCAGACCGGGCTCGTGGACCCGTAGCGGCTCGGACACCGCCGCGGCGATCGTCATCCGCGGGTTGAGCGACTCCCGCGGCTCCTGGAAGACCATCGACACGCGTCGGCGCAACTCGCGGACGACCGCCCGGTCACCGGTGCGCACGTCCAGCCCACCGACCCGGATCCGGCCGGAGTCCAGCGGATGCAGTCCGAGCACCGCTCTGGCCAGGGTGGACTTGCCAGAACCCGACTCGCCGATCACACCCAGCGCCTCACCCGGGGGGAGGACGAGATCGACACCGTCGAGCGCGCGGTGCCCGCCGAACGTCTTGACGGCATCCTCGATCGCCAGTGCCGCGGTCACGACGCCTCCCTCTCCAGGGCGTCCCCGTGGGCGCAGAGCCCGGCCACCGCGTGGTCGTCCGCAACCATCCGCAACGTGGTGGGTTCGTTCGCGCAACCCTCGCCGAGTCCGGGATCGGCCGCCCCGACCGGGCAGCGGTGCCGGAAGGGGCATCCCGGCGCCCCGTCCCGGGAGACCCGTGCCACTCCCGGCAGCAGCGCCAGCGGCTCCCCGCGACGCGGCAGCGCTCCGAGCAGCGCCCGGGTGTACGGGTGGCGCGGGTCCCCGAGCACCGAGCTCACCGGCCCGCTCTCCACGACCGCCCCGCCGTACATCACCGCCACCCGGTTGCAGTACTGCGCCACCGCGCCGATGTTGTGGGTGACCATCACCACGGCCATGCCCTCGCTGCGGCAACGCTGCCGGAGCATCTCCATCACCTTGCGCAGCACCGTCAGGTCCAGCCCCGAGGTCGGTTCGTCGGCCACCAGCACCGACGGCCGCCGCGCGAGTGCGACGCACAGTGCGATCCGCTGCGCCATCCCGCCGCTGAGCTCGTGCGGGTAGGCCCGCAGAACCCGGGGCACGTCCCGCAGGCCCGCGGCCTCCAGCAGCTCCGACGACACCCGGTGCACCTCGTCGGCCGACACCCGACCGTTCGCCGCCCGCAGCACGTCGGCGAACTGGCGGCCGACCCGGCGCAGCGGGTCCAGCGCCGCGGCGCTGTGCTGGGGCATGTAGGCCAGCTCGGTGCGCCGCAGCTCGCGCCACCGGGCCGGGCTCGCCGCACTCAGGTCGTGCGCCCCGACCCGCACCCTGCCCCCGGTGACGGCGGCGTTGCCGGGCAGGAGCCCGACCACCGCCCTGGCCAGCGAGGACTTCCCGCATCCGCTCTCACCCACCACACCGAGCACCTCGCCGCGCGCGACGGTGAGGTCCACGCCGACGACGGCGTGCACCGGACCGTCGGCCGCGTCGTAGCGCACTCTCAGGTCGCGGATCTCCAGCCAGGGCGACCCGATCTCCGCCGTACTCATCGCTGCCTCCCCAGGGATCGCTGCACACCGTCGGCCGCCAGGTTCACGCAGAACATCACCAGCACCACCGCGAGTCCCGGGAACACCGCGACCCACCACACCCCGTTCCCGATCACGTTCGCCCCTGCCCGCACCATCGCCCCCCAGCTCGGCGTCGGTGCGGTTACCCCGACCCCGATGAAGGCGAGCGTCGCGATGATCATCAGGGACCGGCCGAGCATGATCCCGAACTGGGCCGTGATCACTCCGGCCACGTTCGGCAGCACGTGCCGGAACGTCGTCCGGGCGGAGGAGACGCCGATCGACTCGGCCACCTCGACGTAGCGCAGCTCGCGTACCACCAGCGCCTCGCTGCGCACCAGCCTGGTGATGCTGGGGAACCCGATCACCACGATCGCGGCGACCACGGCGCCGAGGTTGTTGCCCGCGAGGGACACCAGGATCACGCTGAACAGCAGCAACGGAAAGCTCTGCACCAGGTCGAGCACGTTCATCACCGCTCCCGCGACCCGGTTCCGTTTGCTGGCCAGCAGTCCCGCGACCACGCCCGCCGTCGTCGCGACGAGGGTCGCGACGATCGCCAGGGTGAGGTCGGTACGTCCGGCCGCCACCACTCGGCTGAACACGTCCGACCCGTTCTGGTCGGTGCCCATCAGATGCGTCGCGGACGGCGGTTGCAGCACCGCCGTGGCGTCCACCCCCTCCGGGTCGTAGGGCAGCGGCAGCGCGAAGGAGCCGACCAGTACCAGTAGCACGACGGCGGTGCAGACCGTGACCAGCGGGTTCTCGGCGAACCACCGGAGCCGGTTCCGGGCGGCCGCCGGCGGCGGGGCCACCGGGGGATCGAGCGTCGGGGCGCTCATACCGTTGGTCCCTTCGCCACGGCACGGGCCCGGCGCAACCGGGGGCCCGCCCCGAACGACAACCGGGGATCGAGTGTGGTCACCAGAACCTCCAACGACAGGTAGACCAGCAGGGACAGGCCGCCGTAGACGAGGACGACGGCCTGGATCGCCGGGATGTCGAGCTGGGTGGTCGCCCCCAGGGCCCAGCTGCCCACGCCGTTCCAGTTGAAGAGCAGCTCGACGACCGCGGACCCGCCCGCCAGCACCGCGACGATGATCCCGATGTAGGTGATCACCGGGGTCCTGGCCTGGGCCACCACCGAGCGCACGATGCTGGCCGTGGGCATCCCGTTGGCCCGGTGGAACTCCACGCTCGGGTGCTGCAGTGCCTCGGTGACACTCGCCCGGGTCGTCTTCGCCAGCTCCGGTGCCAGCGCGACGACCAGGGTCGCCACCGGCAGGACGAGATGCGACAGCGCCACCCCGACGGTCGACCACTGCCCGGCCAGCAGGCCGTCGATCAACGCCGAACCGGTCACCACCGGCGGCGGGACGCTGGTGAAGTCCAGCTGACCGGTCGCCGGGGGCGCCCAGCCCAGCAGCGCGAAGAACACGTAGATCAGCAGGACACCGATCAGGAACTCCGGCACCGACTGTCCGAGCGAGATCGCCCCGTTGACGATCCGGTCGGTGCGCCCGCCGCTGTGGAAGGCGGCGAGGGTGCCCGCACCCACACCGACCAGCACACCCAGCACGATCGCCGGGACCACCAGCGTGAGCGAGCTGGCGGCCCGGGACATCAGCTCTTCGGCGACCGGCACGTCGGTGAAGTAGGAGTCCCCGAGGTCACGGGTCACCTCGCAGCAACCCGGCCAGGTAGTCCCCGTAGCGCTCGTGCAGCGGCTTGTCGAGCCCGAGCTCGGCCCGGACGGAGGCGACCACCGACGGATCGGCCTGCTCACCCGCGATGGCCACGGCCGGGTCGCCCGGGACCAGTGTGACCAGCAGGAAGGTCAGGGTGACCAGCAGGAACAGGGCGAGCGGGAAGACCAGGAGCCGGGACAGGACGTACCGCAGGACGGGCGGCACCGCTCAGCTCCCCAGCAGGGGGGCCAGCGCCCCGACCACCGCGTCGGGATCGTCGGTGAGGATGCGCGCACCACCGGCCATCGGAACCAACCGGGCACCGAGGAGTTCGGCGACCCGCGGAGCGAACCGGGACAACCCGTCGCCCTCGGGCGCCAGCACCACGGCCGGCCGCCCCGCCGCCCGGCGGGCCACCTCGACCAGGTCGGAGGTCCACAGCGCCACGTACGTGCCGTACCAGACCACGCCGGCCAGCAGCTTGTCCGAGACGGCCTCCAGCACCACGTCCTCGGCGACACCGTCGGCGTAGGACGACGCGGTCCTCCGCCAGAGATCGGCGACGGCGTCCTCGTCGTAGTGGGCGGCGGTGCAGTTGGAGAGCCGCTCGTAGCGGACCCGCCAACCGTCGTAGAGCGGGTAACCGATGATCCCGAGCCCGGTGGTGGCCGCCGGTTGGGCGCCCGCGACGGCGGTGGCGACGACCGCTCCGGTGTGGTGGCCGATCGCCACCCACTCCCCGGTGAGCTCCGACACCGCCTGCAGCACGGCCGTGGCATGGTCGGACAGCGACATCGCGTGCGGGGCGGGATCGGAGAACCCGAGCCCCATCAGGTCCGGCACGATGCAGCGGCGCGGCCCCAGCCGGACCGCTGCACGCATCCACTCCCGGCTCGACGACGGCGTCTGGTGCACCAGCAGCAGCGGCGGCGCGGGATGGTCGGGGTCGCCGGTCATCCGGACGTGCATCTGCCCGAAGTCGGTGTCGAGCAGCGCACGACGGGACGTGATCGGGGTGGCCCAGCCCGGGGTGGGCTCGAGGACGGGGAGGTCGGGGTGCTGGGTGGCGGTCACGGGGTGGTCGCTCCGATCTCGTGGTACTGGATGGCGCCGTAGCGGAAGGTGAGCCGGCCCAGGTCCTCGCCGGCCACCACGAGGGAGGCGACGTCCGCGAGCGGGATGATGGGCATCGCCGGCGCGATCGCCGAGGCCGCCTCGGCCTCCAGTGCGAACCGCTCGTCACCGGCCGGGGCCGCGAGCGCCCGGCCGATGAGGTCGTCGACGGCCGGGTCGCTGAAACCGCCGTAGTTGCCGATCGAGTCGGTCGTGTAGTTGAGGTTCAGCCAGTAGGCACCGTCCGGCGCGATGGCCATCTGGGTGAAGAGCCACGACTCGAACTCGACGACGTCACCGGACCGGAAGCCACCGTCGAACTGGCTGCTGGTGGCCACGCTGTTGATCGTCACGTCCACCCCGACCGCGCTGAGCTGGTCGCGGAGGAACACGGCGGTCGACTGGGCGTCCGCCGAGATCGACGATGCCGTGGGCGACAGGTACATCGGCAGGGTCAGGGAGGTGACCCCGGCCTCTGCGAACAGCTCCCGCGCCCGGTCCGGTTGGTAGCTCAGTGCCTCCACCGGACTCTGCTCGGCGACCGGGTAGACCTGGGGGAACAGTGATGTCGGCACGCTGCCCGCGACCCCGCCGTAGGCACCGGCGATCAGCGCCTCCCGGTCGATGGCCATGCTCAGTGCGGTCCGGACCCGTGGGTCCTGCAACGCGGGATCGCTCAGATCGAGGTAGAGCGCGTCCTGGCGGAAGGTCCGCACCTGCGCGCCGGGCAGGCCTGCCTCGGTCGCGGTCGTGTAGTCGGTGTAGGTCATGTTCATGGCGAGCTGCACCTGTCCGGAACGGACGAGCTGCAGCCGCTGCCCGGAGTCGGTGATGCCGCGGACGACCACCGCGGAGTACGGCGGAGCTTCCGCCCAGTTCGGGTTCGCGGCGAGGGTGACCGACTCACCCGGCTGGAACGCCTGCACCGAGTAGGGGCCGAACGGGGCGCCGTTGGTGGCCAGCCAGGTGGCTCCCCAGGGGTCGTCCGGGCCGACGTTCTCCTTCACCAGGGTCGAGTCGAAGATCGCCATCGCGGTGTTCTGGAAGATCGCCGCCGCGTACTGCGGGTTGCCGGTCCCGGTCAGCCGCACCAGCACGTTCGTGGCGTCGATCGCCTCGGCGGGGTTCTCCAGGTCGATACCGGCGAACCGCATCAGGAACGTCGCGACCGGGGCCTCGGTGGCGACAGCACGCTGCAGGGTCCACACCACGTCCTCGGCGGACAGCGTGTTCCCGGCGGCGCTGCGGACCGGGTCCAGGGTGAAGATCACCCCGTCCTCGACCTGCTCCCAGGACGTGGCCAGCGCCGGTTCGAGGTCCGCGGTGGTCGGGATGATGCGGGGATCGGCCTCGGTCGCCGGGTAGCGGGTCAGCGTCTGGTACAGCACCGGGTGCACGTTCGCCCAGGTCCCGGCCCGGGTCGAGGGGTCTATCGACTCCGGCGCCAGGCTGTCCGCGATCGCCAGGGTGCGACCGCCGTCCGATCCGCCTCCCCCACCGCAGCCGGCGAGGACGAGCACCGTGACGACCACGGCGGCGAGCACCGCCGTGATCCGATTGCGTGGCATCGAGTTACTCCCGTGTCCTCAGAAGGCGAGCAGGTTGTCGCGGAACGTGGCGCCCTCGTACGCGGTGCGCACGAGCCCCCGTTTCCGCAGTGCGGGGACGAGTCCGTCGCAGATCTCGCTGACCGAGCGACGGTCGATCGGGTTGGCGATCAGGTAACCGTCGGCCCCGGTCTCGGTGATGACCTCGCCCATCGCGGACGCCACCGCGTCCGGCGTCCCGACGAACGGGGAGGACTCGGCGTCGCGACCGCCGAGGGCGATCTCGCGCAGCGTCTTGCCCTGTCCGAGGCGCAGGTAGTCGGCCAGCACGCTCTGCGCGGCGTCGGTGGTCAGTCCCTGGTCGAGCGGGGCGTCCAGGTCGAACGTCGCCATGTCCAGACCCGTGGTGTACGACATCGCGGCCAGGAACTGGTCCAGTCGCTCACCGGCGGCCGCCTGCTGGCGACGTTTGCGTTCCTGGGCCTCCTCCACGGTCTCGCCCAGCGTCGGGACCACGGTCATCAGGACCTTGCAGTCGTCGGGTTTCCGGCCGTGGGCGGTCATCCGTTCGCTCATGTCGGCCCGGTAGGACCGCATCGCGTCGACGCTCTTGTGCCCGCCGATCACGGTGTCCGCGACCTGTGCGGCGAACTCCCGGCCCGCCGGTGACCCACCGGCCTGGCAGAACACCGGCCTGCCCTGCGGACCCGGGACGGTGTTGAGCGGACCGCGGCAGGAGAAGTAGCTGCCCTCGAAGTCGATCGGGTGGACCTTCGTGTGGTCCACCAGCATCGGTTCCTGCGGGTCGACGACCATCGCGTCCGGTTCCCAGGAGGCGAAGAGCCGGGTGACGACCTCGACCCATTCCCGGGCCATCGCGTAGCGCTCGTCGTGAGCGAGCAGTGCCGGACGGCCGTAGTTCTGCGCCGCACGGGCGTTGTGCGCGGTGACCAGGTTCGCGCCCACCCGGCCCTCGGTGAGGTGGTCGAGCGAGGCCAGCATGCGGGCGGCCAGGAACGGCGGGTACAGCGATGTGGTGACGGTGGCGACGATCCCGAGGTGCCGGGTGGCCGAACCCAGCAGCGGCACCAGCGTGACCGGGTCGTTCTTCGGCGCACTCATCCCGTACTGCAGATAGGTGCGCGTCGATCCCTGGTAGACGTCCGGGATCAGCGACGAGTCCTCCAGCATGACGTAGTCGAAACCCGCCCGCTCCATCGAGCGGACGAGATCGAGGTAGACGTCGGAACGCATCCAGGTGTGCCCGTGGTCGCCCGCCCAGAAATCGCGCCAGCCGCTGGCGCTGATCCCGTGTCCGACGAACCAGCCGAGGTGGAACACCGACCCTCCTTCACGACGACGCATGCCCGGCCCGGCCGGGATCGCCAGGAAGCGTCGGGCAGCCGGGTTTCGACGACGGGACACTCCGGTTCCCGGGTGTTTGCGCCGCGCCGCCACCGGGACCGGCCGTCCGTGATCAGTGCTTTCCCGTCACCACCGGGCAGGTTGCGCAGGGAGCGCTCCGAACGGGCCGCCGGCCCGGCAACACGCGCGTCACGCCGGACTCACCCGCGCAACGCGGAGGCAAACCTCCGGTAGCGGAGGGCGCGCTCCGGCGGCGTGGACTGGCTCCCCGGGCCACGGGGCCCGGAGAGCGAGGACGTGTGATGACGCAGGGGACGAGACGACCGGAGGTCCCGGCGACCGGGCGGGCGGACCGGGCGGCACTGGTGGGCCTGCTGCTCGCCACCGCCACGGTCGGGATCTCCAGCACCAGTGTCGTCGCGGCGCTGCCGGTCGTGCTGGCCGATCTGCACGGGACGCAGGCCCAGTACGGCTGGATGATCGGGGTGACACTGCTCGCGGCCGCGGCGAGCGGCCCGGTCTGGGGCAAGATCGCCGAGTTCTGGCCGTTGCGGCGGTTGATCCTCGTCGCACTCGGCATCTTCGTGCTGGGTTCGGCGCTCGCCGGGACCGCACCGACCCCCGAGGCGCTGATCGGGCTCCGGGTAATCCAGGGGGTCGGGGTCGGCGGGGTGTTCGGGCTCGGCCCGGTCGTGCTCGGCCTGGCCCTGCCCGGGGAGCAACGCAGCCGGTGGCTGAACTACTTCACCGGTGCCCAGACCTCGGCCACCCTGGCCGGACCGATCATCGGCGGCGGCGTGCTGGCCGTGGGGTTGAGCTGGCGCTGGACCTTCTACGTGGGCGTGCCGGTGGCGCTGCTGGCCACCGTGTTGTTGCGCAGCCTCGACGTACGGGCCCGGCCACGGGCCCACCGCCGCACCGACATCGCGGGTTTCCTGCTCGTCCCGGCCACGCTCGCGGTGTTGCTGGTGGCGGTGACGCTGCTGGCCGGCGACGCGCACCGGGGGCTCGGTCTGGCTCTGGGCGGGACGGCTCTCGTGCTGGCCGCCGTCACCGTCGTCGTCGAGGTACGCGCACCGGACCCGGTGCTCGCGGGCCGGTTGTTCCGGCGGCTGGAGACGGCCGCGGCGCTGCTCGCGAGCGCGGTGGTGGGCCTGGTCATGGGCGTCGGCTTCTATCTGACCCAGTACCTGCAGGTGGCCAGGGGGCTGTCCGCTCTGGAGTCCAGCCTGTGGTCGCTCCCGCTGGTCGGTGCCACCCTGTTGACCGGATTGCTGGCGGGTCGGCGGATCAGCGTCACCCGTCGCTACCGGGGCTGGCTGATCGCCGGTGCGGCCGCGATCGCCCTCGGCACGACGGTGCTCTCCCAGACGGTGGGCCACGGCACGCTGCCGGCGGTGGCCGTGCTCATCGGAGTGATCGGTTTCGGCTTCGGCTGCCTGCAGCAGAACCTGGTCGTCGCCGCCCAGAACAGCGCACCCACCGACGATCTGGTGGCCGCCACGTCGACCGCGACGTTCCTGCGGACCACCGGTGGCGCGGTCGCGAGCCCGCTGATGGCGATCGTGATGGCGGCCGCGCTCGAACCGCGGCTGGCCGCCGCCACCTCCTTGCCAGGTGGCACCGACCTCGACACCGGGCATCTCCCCGACCTGGCGGCCCTGGTGCCGGCCGTGGCCACCGCGGTCCAGGAGGCCTACGCCGAGTCGTTCGGAGTGCTCCTGGTGGCCCACATCCCGATGGCCGTCCTGCTGGTGGTGTGCGTCCTGTTGACCCGCAACCGGCCCTTCGTCACCGCCCCGGGGGGTCCGGTGGCCGGTGCCCCCACGGATCGGACACCCCGCGGCGGCCACCCGCCTGCGCAACAGGCCCGCCACACGGCCGCCGATCCGGGGTAACGAGACGGTGATGATCTGTGCTCGCCCAGTCACCCCGCTCGGTGGGGTCGTCACCCACCGCAGCAGCCGCCAGCACCGCACCGCGGGAGGTTTCTTGACCACGTCACTCACCCTGACCGCTCCGGCACGGGTCACGTCGCTGCGTTCGGTGATCGGGTCGATCACCAGGTACGGGGCGGTCGCCACGGTGTCGTGGGGTGTCCTCGCGCTGATCGTGCTGGCCGCGCTCGTCGCCCCGCTGCTGCCCTTCTACGACCCGTACACCCAGAACCTGGGTGGTGCCTACCTGCCGATGTTCGCCCGGGCCGACGACGGCACCCTGCACCTGCTCGGCACCGACAGCCTCGGTGTCGACACACTGAGCCAGCTGCTGCTGGGAGCCCGGCTCTCGCTGGTCATCGCCGTCGGTTCGGTGCTGGTCAGCGCGGTCATCGGGGTCACCCTCGGCGTCGCGGCCGGGTACCTGGGCGGGCTGATCGACCGGTTCGTCGTCGTGATGATCGACGTGTCGCTCGCGGTGCCGCGGGTGTTGTTCATGATCCCGGTGGTCGCGGTGCTCGGGTCGAGCCTGTGGCTGCTGATCCTGCTCATCGGCGTCACCGGGTGGGTGGTCTTCGCCCGGGTCGTGCGGACGCAGGTGCTGTCGCTGCGGCGCCGGGACTACGTCGACGCCGCGATCATGATGGGCTCCGGCCACCTGGCCGTGGTCCGACGGCACATCCTGCCGAACCTGCGGAGCTCGGTCGTCGTGCTCGCCAGCCTGGACCTCGGCTCGGTGGTGGTGATGGAGGCCGGGCTGAGCTACCTCGGGCTCGGCGTCCAGCCGCCGCAGACGAGCTGGGGCCTGATGATCGAGCAGGCCCAGGACTACATCGTCACCGATCCCCGGCTGCTGATCGTGCCCAGCATCGCCCTGGTGGTGCTGGTCCTCGCGATCAACCTCGGTACCCGTCCCTTCACCGCCGAGTTCCGCCCCGGCCGTCGCCGCGGAGCGGAGTCCACCGTCCTGCCAGGAGCCTGAGATGACCGCTGCGCCCCCTGCCACCACCACCGAGCCCGGGACCGGGATCTCGTCGTCCTCGTCGGCGTCCAAGAACCTGCTGTCGGTCTCCGATCTCACCGTGCTCTTCGACACCCCGGTCGGTCCGCGCGCCGCCGTCGACGGGGTGTCCTTCGACGTCCGGGACCGGGAGATCCTCGGTCTGGTCGGCGAGTCCGGCTCGGGCAAGAGCGTCACCCTCTCCAGCATCATGGGCCTGACCCGATCCGACAGCGCCCGGATCGAGGGCAGCGCCCGGCTCGGCGACACCGAACTGATCTCCGCCGACGAGTCCACCCTGCGCCGGATCCGGGGCAAGGACGTCGGAATGGTGTTCCAGAACCCGATGACCGCGCTGAACCCGGTCCGCACGGTCGGTGCCCAGCTCGCCGACGCCATCCGGCTGCACGACCGGACGGTGTCGCGGGCCGAGATCCGCGAACGCTCCCGTGACGCGCTCGCCGACGTCGGTGTACCGGCCCCGCAGATGCGGCTGGGCCAGTACGCGCACGAGCTCTCCGGCGGGTTGCAGCAACGGGTCGCGATCGCGATGGCGCTCATCAACGCCCCCGGCCTGGTCATCGCCGACGAACCCACGACCGCACTGGACGTGACCGTGCAGGCCCAGGTACTGGACCTGCTGCTCGCGGCCCGCGAACGCGGCGCGAGCGTGGTGGTCGTGACCCACGATCTCGGGGTCCTCGCCGAGGTCGCCGACCGGGTGGCGGTCATGTACGCCGGGCGGATCGTCGAGATCGGGCCGGTCGCCGACGTCATCGACCACGTCGCGCACCCGTACACGGCGGGACTGCGCGCCTCGCTCCCCCGGCTGGGCACCCGGATGGAACGGCTGACCGGGATCGGCGGCGCGCCACCGCTGCTCGTCGACCGGCCCACCGGATGTGCCTTCCACCCCCGCTGCGCGCACACCGAGACCGTCTGCACCACCGATCGGCCCGAGCTGCGACCGGTCGGCGACGCGCACGCCTCGGCCTGCCACCGGTGGGAGGTGCTGCATGGCTGAGTCGGAGATCCTCGAGGTGCAGGACCTCACCAAGGACTTCCGGCGCGGCCGCGGGCCGGTGACCCGGGCCGTGCGCGGGGTGTCGTTCACGGTCCGCCAGGGTGAGACCCTCGCCGTCGTCGGCGAGTCCGGTTGCGGCAAGTCGACCACGGCCCGGCTGGTCGCCCGGCTCATGCAGCCGACCTCCGGCCGGGTGATCTACGACGGCGTGGACGTGACGCGGTACTCGACCCGGCGGATGCGACCGCTGCGCCCCCTGGTCCAGATGGTCTTCCAGGACAGCTGGAGCGCGCTCGACCCGCGGATGACCTGCCGGGACATCGTCGCCGAGCCGCTGCGGGTGCAGGGCAGGTACGGGCGTGCCGAACGCGGCCGGGTCGACGAGCTGCTCGCCCGGGTCGGCCTGGACGGTCGCTACGGCGACCGGACCCCGGCCACCCTGTCGGGCGGGCAGCGCCAACGGCTCAGCATCGCCCGCGCGCTGGCGCTGGAACCCCGGTTGCTGGTGCTGGACGAACCGGTGTCGGCCCTGGACGCCTCCATCCAGGCACAGATCCTCACCCTGTTCCAGGACCTGCAGCGCGATCTCGGGATCGCCTATCTGTTCATCTCGCACGACCTCGCGGTGGTCCGCCACCTCGCCGACCGGTTGCTGGTGATGTACCTCGGCCAGGTCGTCGAGGAGGGCACCGGGGACGCCGTGTTCGGTGCGCCCCGCCATCCCTACACCCACGGCCTGCTCTCGGCCGTGCCGGTGGACCATCCGTCCGCCCGCGGTCAGGGCCCGGGCCGGTTGGCGATCGGTGAACCCGCGGACCCGACGAACCCGCCGTCCGGCTGCGTCTACCGCACCCGTTGTTACCGGGCCGCCGACAGCTGCGCGGAGACCGCGCCGGTGCTGCTCGGGCCGGCCGAGCACCGGGAGGCCTGCGCGTTCCCACAGGCCCGCTCGCTGGTCGAGCTCCGCGGCCCGGCCGGCTGAGGTGCGCAACCTCCGCGTCATCGACCGAACGTCCCCCCGTCACACCACGCTCGTTCGCTTCCCTCCCCTCCCCCACACCACAGAGGACACCCGATGACAGTTCCGACCTCTCGACACCGGCGGCGACGGCTCCGCTGGGCCGCGGTGCTCACCGCGGCCGGCATCGCCCTGGCGGGTTGCGGCTCCGGTGCTGCCGACACCGCCGCAGCCGACGGCCCCCCGACGGCGACGGTGCCGCTCTCGGCGCCACTGGCCGTCATCAACCCGATCCTGGACACGGCGGCGGGCGGCCCCGTCTACTCGTCGATGTTCCAGTCGCTGGTGTTCAACCAGGACCCCGAGGGCCCGGTGCCGGCGCTCGCGGAGTCCTGGGAGACCTCCGAGGACGGGCTCACCTGGACGTTCCACCTCGACCCCGACGCGAAGTGGCACGACGGCACCCAGGTCACCGCCGAGGACGTCGTGTTCACCCTGACCCAGGAGCAGCAACCGTCCAACCCGCACGCCGGCACCCTGGGCATCCTGGACCGGGCCGAGGCCGCCGACCCGGCGACCGTGCTGCTGCACCTCAACCGGCCCAACTCGGCGCTGGTCGCCATCATCGGTGCGAAGTACATCCTGCCCAAGGCCTACTACGAGCAGGTCGGCCCGTCCGGCTTCTCGGCGGCCCCGATCGGTTCGGGCCCGTTCAAGTTCGTCGAGGCGGTCGCCGGTGGCGGGGTCGAGCTGACCCGGGTCGAGAACTGGCACGGCCCGGAGCAGCCGCTGGCCGGGATCACCTTCACCCCGGTCCCGTCGGCCCAGGCCCAGGTGGCCGGGCTGCAGTCCGGTGACCTGAACGTCGTCCCCGAACTGCCCACCTCCCAGGCGGAGCGGGTCGCCGGGCTGCCCGGTGTGCGGGTCGAGGAGATCGGCGGGGCGCCGGTCAGCTTCATCGCCTTCGACCTGCGATCGGGACCGGGAACCGATCAGAACTTCCGGGAGGCCGTCAATTTGGCCGTCGACAAGGAGGCTCTGGCCGCGACCGTCATGCAGGGCCACGCCGTCCCCGCCGCCGGGCTGATCACCCCGCCGGTGGTGGGCTACGACAGCACCCGCACCCCCACCGGTTACGACCCCGAGCGGGCCAGGGCCCTGCTCGCCGAGTCCGGCTACGACGGATCCCCGATCCCGTTCACCTACCCGACCTCGGTGCTGGTCAACGCCGACGAGATGGCCAACGCGGTGGCGAGCTACCTGTCCGAGATCGGGATCACCGTGCAGCCCACCCCGATCGACTACTCGACCTTCCTGCAGCAGTGGGCGGGTCAGCAGCTGACCGGGATGTACATGATGCAGTACAAGAACGGCACCGACGCCGACACGATCGTCTCCAGCCTCTACGCCCGCGGCACCCGCGCCCTGTTCGACGACCCGCAGGTCTTCGACACCGTCGACCGGTCCCGCGAGACCACCGGCGACGAGCGCCTCGCGGTGCTCGCCGAGCTGGAGCGGCAGGTCATCGACGAGAACCGGTACTACGCGCCGCTGCTGGTGCCGAACGCGATGTACGGCGTCGCCGAAGGCATCCCGCTGGTGCCCAACCCGTTCAACCCCATCTTCGTGACCTGGAAGTAGTAGTCCGCAGCCGGGCCCGGAGCTGCTCCGGGCCCGGCCCTTCCCGGAGGTGCCCGTGCTCCGCTACCTCGCAGGCCGATGTGCCCAGGCCGTGCTGACGGTCTTCGTGGTCGTCGCACTGACGTTCGTGCTCGCCCGGATCGCGGGCGACCCCACCGCACTGCTGCTCCCCGCCACCGCCACCGCCGAGGACGCCGCCGAGTTCCGCCAGGCGCTCGGGCTGGACCGCCCGCTGCTCACCCAGTTCGTGCAGTACCTGGCCGACGTGTCCCGGCTCGACTTCGGCGAGTCGCTGCGCGGCGGCGGGCCCGCGTTCGACGTGGTGCTGGACCGCATGCCGGCCACACTGTCGCTGGCCGGCATCTCGCTGCTCGTCTCGCTGGTGCTGGCGCTGGGCCTCGGCCTGGTCGTGGAGCTGAGCCGGTCCGAGCGGCTGCGCAGCGCGATCCTCGCGCTGGCCCTGTTGCGCGAGGCCGTCCCGGTGTTCGTGTTCGGGCTGCTGCTGGTCCTCGTGTTCGGGGTCCACCTGCAGTGGCTGCCCTTCATCGGCCGGGACGGGCCGGCCACCTACGTCCTGCCCGTGCTCACCCTGAGCTCCATGACCCTCGCCCTCTACCTGCGGATCCTGCGCAGCTCGTTCGGTGGTGAGGAAGGTCAGGACTACCTGCGGACCGCCGCGGCGAAGGGGGCGTCACGGCGCTACACCATCCTGCGCGAGGCCCTGCCGAACGTCATGCCCCCGTTCGTGACGACCGTCGCCATCAACCTGGGCTACCTGGTGGTGGGCTCGGTGCTCGTGGAGTCGGTGTTCAGCTGGCCCGGGGTCGCCTACACCGTCGTCGAGGCGGTGACCCAGCGCGACTTCCCGGTGATCCAGGCCGGCGTGATCGCCATGGCCGTGGTCTTCGTGGTGATCAACCTGCTGGCCGACCTGATCAGCGCGAAGCTCGATCCCCGCATCCGCCTGTGACCCGCCGGCGGGCGGGGATCAACCGGGGGCGACCCCGACCGGGGTGTGGACGGGTGTGGGCGCGTCCCGGCCGCGCAGCGTGACCTCCGTGCCCGCCCGCCAGTGCCGGGCCTCGCGGCCGGCCGCGTCGACGGCCCTGGTCGCCGCCAGCACCCGGCCGGGCACGGTCTTCGCCAGCTCGGTGAGCCGGGCCGCTTCGTTCACCGGGTCACCGATCACGGTGTACTCGTAGCGGCGCGGGTCCCCGATGTTGCCCGCGACCGCGTCCCCGGCGGAGACCCCGATCCCGGCCTCGATCTCCGGCATCTCGGCGGCGAGCCGCCTGCCCAGGCAGCGGGCCGCCGACAGGGAGGCACCGGGGGCGTCGTCCAGCTCCAGCGGGGCACCGAAGACGGCCAGCGCGGCGTCGCCCTCGAACTTGTTGATCCAGCCACCGGCCTGCTCGACGCACTCGACCACGACACCGAAGAACCGGTTGAGCAGCGCGACCACCTCCTCCGGGGGCCGCCTGGCCGCCATCGCCGTCGAGCCGACGAGGTCGACGAACAGCACCGCCACCGGGCGCAGCTCACCACCGAGCCGGATCTCGTCACCCCGGGCCGCCGCGACCTCCGCGACGTCGCGCCCCACGTGCCGGCCGAACAGGTCCCGGATCCGCTCCCGCTCGCGCAACCCCTCGACCATGCCGTTCGTCCCGGCCTGGAGCTGCCCGAGCTCGGTGTTGTCGTAGACCGGGACGCGGACGTCGAGATCACCGTCCTGGATCCGGGCCAGCGCCCGCCGCACCGACAGCACCGGATCGGCGATGGCCCGCGCCGCACCGACCGCCGTGAGCAGGCCGGTGCCGATCGCGGTACCCCCCAGAACCAGCATCGTCACCGCCAGCTGGGTCGACGAGGAGTCCCGGTACACCAGCGCGAGCAACCCGGCCAGCATCATCCCGCAGAGCGGTACCGCGGTGCCCAGCACCCAGAAGCCGACCGAACGCAGCATCACCCCGGTCACCAGGCGCCGACGCTGCGGAGGGCGACCGGACAGCACCCGGGCCGCGGCCCGCCGCAGCATCCGCTCGACCAACAGGTAGCACAGTGCGCAGGTGGTGACCCCGCCGATCGCGACGGCCGCCGTCACCGAGAACGCCAGCCGCCCCGAGTACCGCAGGTTCAGCAGGCAGAACAGCACCGCGGCCAGCAGCCAGAGGAACGCGATCATCCAGGTGATCCGGGCCGGACCACGCAGCACCAACCTGCGCTCGGCCTGGGCGAGATCGGTGACCCGGCGCGGCAGGGTCAGCTTCCGGCTGCCGAACCAGATCCCGATCGGGACGCTGACGAACAGGTACGCGCCCAGGACGGCCAGGTTCACCAGCCGGATCTCGGCGGCGTCGAGCAGCTCCTCGCGGGGGAGCACGAACGCCGAGATCACCAGCACCACGCCGGCGCCGCCGACGTTCGCCGCGACGACCACCAGCGCGAGCAGCGCCCGCACCGGGAGACCGACGACCGGGCGTCCCGGTCGCGCGGTCCGCTGATCCGTCATGGCCGGAGTCTAGGCCGAAAGGGTGACCCGCTCAGGTCCGCAGGGTGGCGAGTCGTTCGGCGGCCTCGACCAGCACGTCGTCACGCTTGCAGAAGGCGAACCGGACCAGCGGCCTGGTCGCCGCCGCCCCCGCCTCGGACGCACAGAACACCGACACCGGCACCGCCGCCACCCCGCAGCGCTCGGGCAGCTCCCAGGCCAGCTCGACGCCGTCGTCGTGGCCGAGCGGGCGCGGGTCGGCGACCACGAAGTAGGTGCCGCGCGGGGTGAGCATGTCGAACCCGGCGGCCCGCAGGCCCGCCGAGAGCAGATCGCGCTTGCGCGTCAGATCAGCCGTGATCCCGGCGTAGAAGTCGTCACCGAGGGCGAGCGCCTCGGCGACCGCGGGCTGCAGCGGGGCCCCGCCGTGGAAGGTGAGGAACTGTTTCACCGCACGGGCCGCGCCGACCAGCTCGGGCGGGCCGTGCACCCAGCCGACCTTCCAACCGGTCACCGAGAACGTCTTGCCCGCCGAGGAGATCGTCAGCGTCCGGTCGGCGAGCCCGGGCAGGGTGGCCATCGGGACGTGCCGGGCGTCGTCGAAGGTCATGTGCTCGTAGACCTCGTCGGTGACGATCACCGCGTCGTGCGCGACGGCGAGCTCGCCGATCCGGGTCAGCTGCGCCGAGGTGAACACCGCCCCCGTCGGGTTGTGCGGGGTGTTGACCAGCACGACCCGCGTGCGCCCGGAGAACGCGGCGGCCAGCTCGTCGTCGTCGAAGCCGAAGTCGGGGGCGCGCAGCGGGACCGGGCGCAGGGTCGCGCCGGCGAGCGCGACGGTCGCGGCGTAGGAGTCGTAGTTCGGCTCGAAGGCGATCACCTCGTCCCCCGGTCCGCAGAGCCCGAGCAGGCTCGCCGCGATCGCCTCGGTCGCACCGGTGGTCACCAGCACGTCGTCCGGGTCCACGTCGAGGCCGTAGAATCGACGCTGGTGCTCGGCGACCGCCTCGCGCAGGGCCGGGACACCGGGGCCCGGCGGGTACTGGTTGAGCCCGCGCTCGGTGATGTTCGCGGCGGCCCCGGCGAGCAGCGACGCCGGGCCGTCGGTGTCCGGGAAGCCCTGGCCGAGGTTGATCGCACCGGTCCGCGCGGCGAGCCGGGAGATCTCGGTGAAGATCGTGGAGGTGAACGGGCGCATGCGCTCGACCAGCATGGCTCCCACAGTAGGACCGGCGCGGCCCGGGCCGGCCGGGCGGTCAGTCCAACCCGCGGACGATGTTCACCTCGTCCTCGACGTCCTCGACGTCGGTCCTCGTGACGGTGCCGGCGGCGTCGGTGACCGTGTTCATCATGTCCTCCTGGCGAGACTCGGATGACGAATGGTGGACGTGGTGATGGACGCACGTCACCGGGGTTCGGTTGCTGTACCGGCTCGTGGACCGATCCAGATCCACCCGGCCGGGTGGGCGCGACCTGCCCACCTGGCCGGGCGAGACCCTGCCTACCCGCCGATCCGGCCCGCCAGATGGATCTTTTCCGGCTTCTTGACGCCGCGGACCGCGAACCGCCACGCATCTCCGTCGCGGGCGGTCACCAGCTCCGCGGCCGACGGGAGCAGCAGCGGCCTGCGGAACCCGACGTCGTAGGTGAGTGCGTCCGGGAGCCTGCCCTCCAACGCCGCGGCCACCCGCGCCGCCGTCCACATGCCGTGCGCGATCGCCCGCGGGAAGCCCATCGCCCTCGCGGTGAGCGGGTACAGGTGGATCGGGTTCACGTCACCGGAGACGGCCGCGTAGCGGCGCCCGGTGTCGCCCGGCACCCGCCACCGCGCGGCGGCCGGGCCGGTCGGCACCTCCGGCTCGGGGAGCTCCGGGCCCGGCTCCCCGGACGGCGCCCGCGCCCCGCGGGACAGGTAGGTCGAGCGCCCCTCCCACACCGGCTCCCCGGCCGCGGACACCACCGCGACCAGGTCGACCCGCGCGCCCTTCGGGTGCGCGGCGAGATGCTCGGCGTGCACCCGCACGTCCAGTGCCTCCGACACCGCAACCGGCCGGTGCACCGTGATCCGGTTGGCCAGGTGCACCAGGCCGGGCAGCGGCAACGGGAACGACCGCGCGGCCATCAGCGCGACCTGCAACGGGAAGGCCAGCACGTGCGGGTAGGTCACCGGCAGCGCGTCGCCGACCCGGAACCCGCAGACCCGCGCGTAGTCGACCAGGTGCGCCGGATCGACGACGACCCCGCGGCGCACCAGCGCCCGGTCCGCCACGGTGCGGGCCCGCCCGGGCAGTGCCGCCCGCACCGCGGCGGCGGCGTAGAGCGGGCCCAGCGCGGGCGGCCCGGACAGCTCGGTCACGACCGTGTCGCCCGCCATCTCAGGCCCCCAGCATGGACTGGCCGCAGACCCGCACGACCTGCCCGTTCAGCCCGCCGGACTCGGCTCGGCCGAGCCAGCCGATCGTCTCGGCGACGTCGACCGGCAACCCGCCCTGGCGCAGCGAGTTGATCCGGCGGCCGCCCTCCCGGGTGGCCAGCGGCATCGACGCCGTCATGTCGGTCTCGATGAACCCCGGCGCGACCGCGTTGATCGTCGCACCGCGCTCGGCGAACCGCGGGGCCAGCGCGCGCACCATCCCGATCACCCCGGCCTTGGACGCCGCGTAGTTGGTCTGCCCGCGGTTGCCCGCGATCCCCGACTGCGACGACACGCAGACCACCCGGCCCGCCTCGCGCAGCGGCGACCCGGCGGCCAGCAGAGCGTCGTTGATCGTCAGCTGGGCACCCAGGTTCACCGCCAGGACCGCGTCCCAGCGGTCGGCGGTCATGTTCGCCAGCAGCTTGTCCCGGGTGATGCCGGCGTTGTGCACCACCAGGTCGACACCGTCGTGCCGGTCGGCCAGATGCGTGAGCAGCCGGTCCGTGGCGTCCGCGGCGGTGATGTCGAGCTGCAGGGCGGTACCACCGGTGCGGTTCGCGGTCTCCGCGAGCCGCTGCCCGGCGGCCGGGACGTCGACCGCGACGATCGTCGCACCGTCCCGGGCGAGGGTCTCGGCGATCGACGCGCCGATCCCGCGTGCCGCCCCGGTGACCACGGCGACCCGCCCGGCGAGCGGCCGCTCCTCGCCCCGCGGGTCGTCCACCTCGGCGGGTTCGGGCAGCACCCCGACCGGGGCGGCCACGTGCACCACCTGGCCGTCGACGTAGGCCGAGCGGGCCGACAGGAAGAACCGCACCGACGAGTCGATCGCGACCGGCGCCGCCTCCGCCGCGACCACCAGCAGGTTCGCGGTGGCCCCGGCGCGCAGCTCCTTGGCCACCGACCGGACCAACCCGTCCAGCGCCTGGGCCACCGCGGCCGCCTCGGCACCCCCGGCCTCGAACGCCTCCGCCGGCTCGGCACCGATCAGCAGCAACCGGCCCGACGGACCCAGCTTGCGCACCGCCGGGGTCAGGATCTGCTGTGCCGCGGCGAGATCAGCCAGCGTGCGCGCCCCGGACAGGTCGACGACCACGCCGTGCAGCTTCTCCTCGCCCACCTCACCGAGAGCCGGCCGGCCGCTCTCCTCGACCAGCGCGGCGACCGCCTCGGCGAACCGGCCACCGGACCCGCCCACGGACGCCACCAGGACCGGGCCGGCGAGCAGCGGGTCACCCGGCCGGTGCCGGCGCAGCACCGGCACCCTCGGCACGCCCAGCTGCTTCGCGATGCCGGTGTTGGACAGGGTCGCCAGCAGGTCGCTCACTTCTTCGCCTCCAGGATCGCGACGACGCCCTGGCCGCCCGCGGCGCAGATCGAGATCAGGCCGCGCTGGTCGCGGCCCTCGGCGTCGGCCTTCTCCCGCAACAGCTTCGCCAGGGTCGCGACGATCCGCCCGCCGGTCGCCGCGAACGGGTGCCCGGCCGCCAGCGAGGAGCCCGCGACGTTGAGCCGGTCGTCGTCGATCGGGCCCAGCGGAGTGTCCCGGCCGAGGCGCTCCTTGCAGAACCGGGCATCCTCCCAGGCCTTGCGCTGCACGAGCACCACCGAGGCGAACGCCTCGTGGATCTCGTACAGGTCGAAGTCCTGCAGGGACAGCCCGTTGCGTTCCAGCAGCCGCGGGACGGCGAACACCGGCGCGGTGAGCAGACCGTCCTTTCCGTGCCGATGGTCGGCTCCGCCGGCTCCGCCTCCGTGCCGATGGTCGGCTCCGCCGGCTCCGCCTCCGTGCACGTAGTCGACGCCCGCGGTCTCCGCGTCCACGACGTGCGCCAGCACCGGCAGCCGGTGCTGCGCCGCCCACTCGTCCGAACCGAGCAGCACCAGCGCGGCGCCGTCGGTCAGCGGTGTGGAGTTGCCGGCCGTCATGGTGGCGTCCGGGCCCTTCCCGAACACCGGCTTCAGCTTCGCGAGCTTGTCCACCGAGGAATCCGGGCGCAGGTTGTCGTCGCGGGTCAGCTTCAGGTACGGGGTGAGGAGATCGTCGAAGAACCCGCGCTCGTAGGCGGCCGCCAGGTTGCGATGGCTGCGCACGGTCAGCTCGTCCTGCTCGGCACGGCCGATGCCCCACTCCAGCGCGGTGCGGGCGGCGTGCTCGCCCATCGACAACCCGGTCCGCGGCTCGGAGTTCTGCGGGATCTCCGGAACGATCTGCCCCGGCCGCAACTGCCCCACCAGCTTCAGCCGGTCCAGCGTGGTGCGCGCCGCGTTGAGCTTCACCAGGACCCGGCGCAGGTCGTCGTTCAGGGCGATCGGGGCGTCCGACGCGGTGTCCACACCGCCCGCCACCCCGGACTCGATCTGCCCGAGGGCGATCTTGTTCGCGACCGCGATCGTCGCCTCCAGGCCGGTGCCGCAGGCCTGCTGCACGTCGTAGGCGGGGGTCGCCGGGCTCAGCCGGGAGCCCAGGACCGCCTCCCGGGTCAGGTTGAAGTCGCGCGAGTGCTTGAGCACCGCCCCGGCCACGACCTCGCCGAGCCGCTCACCCGCCAGCCCGAACCGGGCCACCAGGCCGTCCAGGGTCGTGGTGAGCATGTCGAGGTTGGACGCGCCGGCGTACGCGCGATTGGCCCGTGCGAACGGGATCCGGTTGCCACCGATGACGGCGGCGCGCCGGGTGCTGGCTGGCATGGGGTCGTCCCTCCTGGGGTAGGACCGGGTGTGCGGGAGAACTACCACCGGGTAGCCGATACTCAAGGTACACGGTACCCTCGGTGCCGTGAAGGTGGGACGGGACAGGCGGGACAGCCGATGGGACGCGCACCGCGAGCAGCGGCGCGTCCAGCTGGTCGCGGCCGCGATCGGGGCCATCCGCCACCAGGGCGCCGGGATCGGGATGGACGAGATCGCCGCCGCCGCCGGAACCAGCAAGACGGTGATCTACCGGCACTTCGGTGACCGCAGCGGCCTCTACACCGCGATCTGCGAGTCGGTCGCCGGGGTGCTGCTCACCGAGGTCCGCCGGGCCACCGCCGACGCACTGGCCGACCCGTCCGGCGGACACCGCGGGGCCGTCGCGGCGGGCATCGACGCGTACCTGCGGCTCATCGAGAGCGACCCGGAGCTCTACCGCTTCGTGGTGCACCGTCCGCTGCTCTCCCAGGGCCCGGCAACCGGTCGTCGCGGCCCCCGGGAGCACGGCACCGTCGACCCGGTCAACGACCTGGTCACCGTGATCGGCGACGAGATCGCCGCCGTGATCGGCACCCGCCTCTCCGGTGACGACGGTCCCGCCGCGGCCCGGATCTGGGGACACGCCATCGTCGGGCTGGTCCGGGGAGCCGCCGACGACTGGCTGGCCCGCCCGGACGGCACCACCCGCGAGCGGCTCACCACCCACCTCACCGACCTGGCCTGGTCCGGACTCTCCGGCCTGGCACCGCACGTGCAGGAGGTTCAGCAATGACTCCCACCCTTCCCGCGCCGGACCGCATCCCGACGGACGCCCTGCGCGACGTCGTCGACGGCCGGTGGGCCGACGTCCGGCGGGAGACGCGCGAGCAGCTGGCCACAGCAGGCGTGCTCGCCGATCCGGACGCCTCCTCCGAGGAGTACCGCGCCCGGATCACCGACGCGCTCAAGATCCTGGCCGACTCCGGGCGGCCGCAGAGCGGGTTCGCCCCCTCGGTCGGCGGCCGGGGCGATGTCGGCGGCGTCGTGACCGCGTTCGCGATGCTCGCCTACGGCGACCTCTCGCTGCTGGTCAAGGCCGGGGTCCAGTGGGGGCTGTTCGGCGGTGCCGTGCAGGTGCTCGGCACCGCGCGGCACCACGAGCGCTACCTGCGCCGGATCATCGACGGCGAGCTGCTCGGCTGCTTCGCGATGACCGAGGCCGGGCACGGTTCGGACGTGCAGCACCTGCACACCACCGCGACCTACGACCCGGGGGCCGGGGAGTTCGAGGTGCACACGCCGTACCCGCAGGCACGCAAGTCCTACATCGGCAACGCGGCCCGGGACGGCCGGATGGCCGTGGTGTTCGCCCAGCTCGTCACCGGCGGTGCGACGCACGGCGTGCACGCCTTCCTGGTCCCGATCCGGGATTCCGACGGCAACCCCGCACCCGGCGTCACGATCGGTGACGACGGCCGCAAGGCCGGCCTGAACGGGGTCGACAACGGGCGGCTGAGCTTCGACCGGGTCCGGATCCCGCGGGAGAACCTGCTCAACCGGTTCGCCGACGTCGCCGAGGACGGCACGTACTCCTCGCCGATCGAGAACGAGACGGCCCGGTTCTTCACCATGCTCGGCACCCTGGTGCGCGGCCGGATCTCGGTCGCCGGTGGGGCCGGTGGCGCGACCCAGAAGGCGCTCGCACTGGCGGTCCGGTTCGGGGAACGGCGCCGCCAGTTCTCCCACCCCTCGACCGGCGAGGAGATCGCCGTCCTGGACTACCTGGCCCACCAGCGCAAGCTGCTGCCCGCGCTGGCGACGACGTACGCGCTGCACTTCACCCAGGAGGACCTGGTGGCGCGGATGCACGACATCCAGTCACCCGGCTCGGGCCCGGTCGGCGCTCGCGAGCAGCGCACCCTGGAACAGGCCGCCGCCGGGATCAAGGCGGTCGCGACCTGGCACGCCACGCAGACCATCCAGACCTGCCGGGAGGCCTGCGGCGGCGCGGGCTACCTGGAGGAGAACCTGCTCCCCGCGCTGAAGGCGGACACCGACGTGTTCACCACCTTCGAGGGGGACAACACGGTACTGCTGCAGCTGCTGGCCAAGGAGCTGCTGTCGGACTACGGCCGGACGATCCGCAAGGGCAACCCGCTGCAGATCGCACCACTGCTCGGTCGCCAGCTCACCGCGGTGCTGTCCGAGCGGACCGGCCTGGCCTCGGCGGCCCGGCGACTGCCGCTGCGCGGCCTCGACCTGACCGACCCGGCCCGCCGCCGCGCGCTGCTGCGGGTGCGCCGCGACGACACCCTGGCCGCCGCGATCCGGAGCCTGGCGCCGGCGATGCGCCGGGGCAACGACGAGTTCACCGTCTTCAACGCCCACCAGGACCTGCTGCTGACCGCCGCCCGGGCGCACGTGGACGTGCTGGTCGAGGAGTCGTTCGCGGCGGCGCTCGACCGGATCTCCGACACCGGCGTGCGCGCGCTCCTGGGCCGGGTCCACGACCTGCACGTGCTGAGCGTGATCGAGCGCGAACGGGCCTGGTACACCGAGACCGGGCGGCTGACCGCTGCCGAGTCCCGCTCGGTGCGCCCGCTGGTCAACGAGCTGTGCCGGGAGCTGCGGCCCTACGCCCGCACGCTGGTCGACGCGTTCGGCATCCCGGAGAACCTGCTGGCCTGCCCGATGCTCGACGACGAGGCGTGGGCCCCGGCACCGGGCGCCCCGGCCGAGCCGGTGACCGCCCAGGTCGAGACGGGCTGAGCCCGCGCACACGAACGGCCGGCCCCGTGGACCTCGGGGCCGGCCGTTCGAGCGTGGTGGGCCGGGATCAGGCCGCGAGGCCCAGCGCGTCGAGCACGCCACCGACGGTCGAGAGCAGGTCGGCGACGGTGGAGTCGACGTACTCGGCGATCGGGGTGATCTCGGCGGCGCTGGCCGAGCCGGCGAGGCCGAGCATCAGCAGCGGGGCGGCCAGGCCGGCGACGGTGATTCCGGCGATGCGGCGCTTGCTCATGGTGATCGTTTCCTTTCGGGGAGCGGACTGACCCGGCCATCGTGGGTCGCCCGAAGCGGATCTTCCAGACATCCGGCGGAGATGTAACCGCCCGCTTACACCCGTCCGCCGGGGCAATCTTCCGGACATATGGAGTCTATCTCACCGCCTTACGGCCTATCGCTTACTATTCCTGGACATCTGACATCCAGGATGTGTAGTGTCCAGATCTATGCGGATGGGACGGGGCGTCGAGTGGGCGCTGCACTGCTGCGTCAACCTCGCCTGGGCCGGCGTGCCGGTGTCCACCGCACGGCTCGCCCAGCTCTACGACCTGCCGTCGGCATACCTGAACAAGCAGCTCCAGGCACTCGTCCGGGCCGGGGTACTCGCCTCGGTGCCCGGGCCTCGGGGTGGTTTCGCGCTGGGCCGGGAGCCCGCGCAGGTGTCCCTGCTCGATGTCGTCGTCGCCCTGGAGGGCCCCGAGGACGCGTTCCGGTGCACCTCGATCCTCGCCGCGGGGCCGGGTGGCGAGCCCGGCCGCGACTACGCCGGCTCCTGCGCGATCTCGCTGAGCATGCGCCGGGCCGAGCTGGCCTGGCGCCGCGAGCTGGCGGCCCGATCGCTCGCCGACGTCGCCGCCGACGTCCTGCGTCACACCCCCGGCGCGGCCGACCGCGTCCGGACCGCGCTCACCACCTGAGGAGAGATCATGGAACCGCGCATCACCAGGCCGTACTCGCACGTGCCGGACAGCTATCGCGCGCTGCTGGCGTTGGAGGGCTCCACCCGCGACGACTCCGTGCTCACCCGCGAGATACAGGAGCTGGTGCGGTTGCGGGCCAGCCAGATCAACGGCTGCGGGTTCTGCGTGGACATGCACTCGCACGACGCGCTGGAGGCCGGAGAGAGCACCGAGCGGCTGCTCGCCGTCGCCGCATGGCGGGAGGCGCCGTACTTCACCCGCGAGGAGCGGGCCGCGCTGGCGCTCGCCGAGGCGGTGACCCGGTTGGCCGACCGTCCGGATCCGGTGCCCGACGAGGTCTGGGACGCCGCCGCCGCGGTGTTCGACGAGCGCGCGCTCACCCTGCTCGTCACCACCATCGCCACGATCAACGCCTGGAACCGGGTCGCCGTCACCACCCGGCAGGTCGCCGGCAGTCACCGCCGCGGGGGCGCCCGCGCCGTGTGAGCCGACCCACCTCGTTCCGGCGGGAGACCGCGGCCGGGCGCGCTTAGGCTCGACGGTGCAGGAAACCCGGCGCCGGACATCGGCGCCGGACGTTCGACACCGAAGTCTGTGCAGGTGAGGAAGCCGTGGCCGTCTCCCCGATCCATCCGCCGGTCGACGCCGAGGAGTCCGAGCTCCGGGTGACCGAGCGGAAGACGAGCGCGGCCGGGGCGAAAGCCGTGGCCGTCTCGATGCGACGCTCGCTGGCCGAGCAGGGTGTGGTCAAGACCGCACGCAACCTGCTCGGGTTGAACCAGGTCGACGGTTTCGACTGCATGAGCTGCGCCTGGCCGGACCCGGAGCCCGGCGAGCGGCACACCGCGGAGTTCTGCGAGAACGGGGCCAAGGCGGTCGCCTGGGAGGGCGACCGTCGCCGGGTCGGTCCCGAGTTCTTCGCCCGGCACTCGATCGAGGACCTGCGCACCCGCAGCGCACACTGGCTGGAGAGCCAGGGCAGGCTGGTGCACCCGATGGTCCGCCGCGGCGGCGGCGCGCACTACGAACCGATCAGCTGGGACGACGCGTTCGGGCTGATCGGTGAGCACCTGCGGGCACTCGCCTCGCCGGACGAGGCGATCTTCTACACCTCGGGCCGGGCCTCCAACGAGGCCGCGTTCGTCTACCAGCTCTTCGCCCGCGCCTTCGGCACGAACAACCTGCCCGACTGCTCGAACATGTGTCACGAGTCGACCGGTGTCGGCCTGGCCCAGTCGATCGGCATCGGGAAGGGTTCGGTGTCGCTGCGCGACATCCACGAGGCCGAGCTGATCGTGATCTCGGGGCAGAACCCGGGCACCAACCATCCCCGGATGTTGTCCGCGCTGGAGCGCGCCAAGAAGAACGGCGCCCGGATCCTGGCGATCAACCCGCTGCCCGAGGCCGGGTTGATGAAGTTCGACAACCCGCAGCACGCGCGGGGCATGACCGGGATCGGTACCCGGCTCGCCGACGAGTTCCTGCAGATCCGCTCGGGTGGTGACCTCGCGCTCTGGCAGGCCTTCGGGCACCTGCTGCTGGCCGCCGAGGAACGCGACCCCGGCACCGTGCTCGACCACGACTTCCTCGACCGGCACACACACGGCTTCGAGGACTACGCCGCCCACGTCAGGGATCTGGACCGGGACGCCGTCGTCGCTGCGACCGGGCTCGACTGGGTGCAGATCGAGCGGGCCGCCGCGATGCTGCTGGCCTCGGAGCGGACCGTGAACTGCTGGGCGATGGGCATCACCCAGCACCGCAACGCGGTCGCCACGATCCGCGAGATGGTCAACGTCGCGCTGCTGCAGGGCATGATCGGCAAGCCGGGCGCCGGGCTGTGCCCGGTCCGCGGCCACTCGAACGTGCAGGGCGACCGCACGATGGGGGTCTGGGAGCAGATGCCCGACACCTTCCTCGACGCCCTGCGCGACGAGTTCGGCTTCGAGCCGCCGCGCGAGCACGGTCACGACTCGATCGCCGCCGTGCAGGCGATGGCCGCGGGCCGGGCGAAGGTCTTCGTCGGGCTGGGCGGCAACTTCTCGCAGGCCATGTCGGACACCGGGGTCACCGAACCCGCCCTGGAGCAGTGCGCGCTGACCGTGCAGATCTCCACCAAGCTGAACCGCTCGCACGTCGTCGCGGGCACCGACGCGCTGATCCTGCCGGCGCTCGGCCGCACCGAGTCCGACCTCACCGGCGGCCGGGTGCAGCAGGTCACCGTCGAGGACTCCATGTCGGCGGTGCACGCCTCGCGCGGCCGCTCACGGCCGGCCGGGGAGCTGTTGCGCTCCGAGGTCGACATCGTCTGCAACATCGCCCGCGCCACCCTCGGCGACGACCACGTCGTGCCGTGGGCCGGGTTCGCCGCCGACTACGACCGCATCCGGGACCGGATCGGCCGGGTCGTGCCGGGCTGCGAGGCCTACACCGAGAAGGTGGCCCGCTCGGGCGGCTTCACCCTCCCGCACCCGCCGCGGGACTCCCGGCAGTTCCCGACAGCGTCCGGGAGGGCCGAGTTCGCGGTCAGCCCGCTGACCGTGACCACCCTCCCCGAGGGGCGGCTGGTGCTGCAGAGCCTGCGCAGCCACGACCAGTTCAACACCACCGTCTACGGCCTGGACGACCGTTACCGCGGCATCCACTCCGGCCGCCGGGTGGTGTTCATCTCGCCTGCCGACCTGCGCGAGCTCGGTTTCGCCGACGGGGACCGGGTGAACCTGGTGAGCGAGTGGACCGACGGGACCGAGCGCCGGGCCGACGACTTCCGGCTCGTGTCGTACTCCACGCCGAAGGGCTGCATCGCCGCGTACTACCCGGAGACCAACCCGCTGATCGCGCTGGACTCCTACGCCGAGCAGTCCCGCTGCCCGACCTCGAAGTGGGTCGAGGTGCGGTTGGAGCCCGCGACCGCGGCGCCCGCGATGTGAGAGTGGTCACCCAGAATACGGGTGGACCTCGGAATCCCGCTCACGACCGGTGCGGTTGAACGTTCCGGGGGTCCACGTGCGTGGGCCCCACGGAGGGGGACCGGGTGAGTGCCACGACCACCGCGGCTCCGAGCAGGCTGCGGATCGCACTGATCCTCGGTGCGCTGATCGCGCTCGGACCGCTCACCATCGACACCTACCTGCCGGCGTTGCCCCAGGTCGGGCAGGACCTGGGCGCATCGGGTACGACGGTGCAGCTGACGCTGACCGGTACGCTCGCCGGGCTCGCGCTCGGCCAGCTGCTGATCGGCCCGCTGTCGGACGCCTACGGCCGTCGGCTGCCGCTGCTGTTCGGCACCGGTGTGCACGTGCTGGCCTCGGCGCTGGTCGCGGTCGCACCCTCGATCGAGGTGCTCACCGCGCTGCGCGTGCTGCAGGGGGTCGGGGCGGCGGCCGGCGCCGTCGTCGGGCTGGCGATCGTGCGGGACCTGTTCACCGGCCGCGCCGCGGCGACCATGCTCTCCCGGCTGATGCTGGTGATGGGTGCCGCGCCGGTGCTCGCGCCGACCGTGGGCGGGTTGCTGCTGACCTGGACGTCCTGGCGCGGGGTGTTCCTGTTCCTCGCCGGGTACGGCCTGGTGATGCTGGCGGTGGTCACCGCCGGGCTGCCCGAGACGCTGCCACCGCAGCGCCGCCGGTCCGCCCGGTTCGGCCCCACCGTGCGCACCTACGGAACGCTGCTGCGCGACCGCGCCTTCGTCGGGCTGGTGCTGGTCGCCGGGCTCTCGATGGGCGCGCTGTTCAGCTACGTCTCCGGCGCCGCGTACGTCTTCCAGGAGCAGTTCGGGGTGGACCAGCAGACCTTCGGGTTGCTGTTCGGCGCGGGCGCCATCTGGCTGGTCGTCGGCACCCAGCTGAACCCGGTGCTGCTGCGCTACGTGGAGCCCCGCCGGGTGATGACCGGAGCGGTCGGCGCCGGCGTGCTGGCCGGGCTGGTGCTGGCCGTCCTGACCGCGACCGGGACCGGTGGGCTGCCCGCCGTGCTCGCCGGGGTCTGGGCGTTGCTGCTGACCTGCGGTTTCATCCTGCCGAACGCGCCCGCGCTGGCGCTGGCCCGGCACGGCCGGACGGCCGGCACCGCCGCCGCGTTGCTCGGTTCGCTCCAGTTCGGCATCGGCGCGGCGACCTCGCCGGTGGTCGGCCTGCTCGGCAACGACGCGGCCGCGATGGGCCTGTCGATGTTCGGCGCGATCGGACTGGCCGGAGCGGCGCTGGTGCTCGTCGTGCGGCCGTGGACGCTGCCCGACCTCGACGAGTCCTGATTCATTGACCTGAAGTCAACTTCAGACCATAGCGTCCGCCGCATGGACGCGAGCATCTACATGGCCATGCGCAACGCGGGCACCGAGCCGGGTCGACGCCGGCGGCCCGCCGCCGAGACCGGTCGCCGGATACTCGGCCTCGCCCGGCCGCACCGCAGGCGAATCGCCTGGTTCCTCGCCACCAGCACCGTCGGCGCGGTGCTCACCGTGGTCACGCCGGTGCTGGCCGGGCGGGCGACCGACGCCATCACCGGTGGCGCCCCGCTCACCGTGCTCGGCGTCGTCGCCGGACTGATCGCGGCCGCCGCGGTCGCCGAGGCCGGGGTCGGCCTGGTCACCCGCTGGCTCTCGGCGAACCTCGGGGAAGGGCTGATCCACCAGCTCCGCACCACCGTCTTCGACCACGTGCAACGGATGCCGGTCGCGTTCTTCACCCGCACCCGGACCGGGGCGCTGGTCTCCCGGCTGAACTCCGACGTCCTCGGCGCGCAGCGGGCGTTCTCCGACACCCTCGCCGGGGTGGTGTCGAACCTGGTGACGCTGCTGCTCACGCTCGGCGTGATGCTCGCGATCTCCTGGCAGGTCACGGTGCTCGCGGCGCTGCTGCTGCCCGCGTTCCTGGTTCCGGCCCGGCTGATGGGACGCCGGCTGGCCGCCCTGGAACGCGCCGCCGCGGACCACAACGCGGCGATGAGCACCCGGATGACCGAGCGTTTCTCCGCTCCCGGTGCGACCCTGATCAAGCTGTTCGGACGGCCGGCGCAGGAGTCCGCGGAGTTCGCCGACCGGGCCGAGCGGGTGCGCGCGATCGGGGTGCGCTCGGCGATGCTGCAGTGGGTCTTCGTGACCGCGCTGACGCTGGCGTCCTCGCTGGCGGTGGCCCTGGTGTACGGCGTCGGCGGCGGGTTCGCGCTGGCCGGCGCGCTGTCCGCCGGTGATGTGGTGTCCCTGGCGATGCTGCTGACCCGGCTCTACCAGCCGCTGACCGCACTGGCCGGAGCCCGGATGGAGATCATGACGGTGCTGGTGAGCTTCGAACGGGTCTTCGAGGTGCTCGACCTGGAGCCGTCGATCCGGGACCGCCCGGGGGCCCGGGAGGTGCCGGACGGGCCGCTCGACGTGGAGTTCGACCGGGTGTCGTTCGCCTACCCGACGGCCGATCAGGTCTCGCTGGCCTCCCTGGAGGAGGTCGCGACCCTGGACACCCGCGGCGGTGAGCAGGTGCTGCACGACGTCTCCTTCACCGCACCGGCCGGACGGATGGTCGCGCTCGTCGGGTCGTCCGGCGCGGGGAAGTCGACCGTCGCGCAGCTGGTCGCCCGGCTCTACGACGCGTCCTCCGGCACCGTCCGGATCGGCGGCGTCGACGTGCGCGACCTGACCGCGGAGTCGGTGCACCGGGCGGTCGGGTTCGTCACCCAGGACGGGCACCTGCTGCACGACACGGTCGCCGCGAACCTGCGGATCGGCGCACCCGACGCCACCGACGCACAGTTGTGGGAGGCGCTGCACCGGGCCCGGCTCGACGACGTGGTGGCGACCCTGCCGGACGGCCTGGAGACCGTCGTCGGCGAGCGCGGATACCGGCTCTCCGGTGGCGAACGGCAGCGGCTGACCGTCGCCAGGGTGCTGCTGGCGAAACCGCGGATCGTGGTGCTCGACGAGGCCACCGCCAGCCTCGACACGACGTCGGAGGCCGCGGTGCAGGCCGCGCTCGCCCAGGCGCTGGAGGGACGGACGGCGATCGTCATCGCGCACCGGCTGACCACCGTGCGCGACGCCGACGAGATCCTCGTGCTGGAGGGCGGGCGGATCGTCGAGCGGGGTGTGCACACCTCGCTGCTGGAGCTCGACGGCCGCTACCGGGCCCTGAACGCTGCGTGAGGTCCGGCGAGCTACTTGAAGTCCTCCGGCGACACGTCGTCGATGAACTCGCGGAACTCGCGCAGCTGCTGCTCGGGATGCTCGGCCGGCTCGGTGGGGATCCCGCCGGTGGCCGCGCGGGCCTGAGCGGCGATCCCGCTGGCGTCCTCCGAGTCGGGCGGCAGGACCTCCTCGATCGGCTGGCCGACCTCGTCGAGCACGTGCTCGGCCATCCCGATCGGCAGGCCCTCGCGGACCGCGATGGCCAGCGCGTCGGACGGCTTCACCTCGAGCCGCACGTCACCGTCGAACACCAGCTCGGCGGTGTAGACGCCGTCGGTGAGGTCGCTGATCTCGACCGACTCACAGGTCCGCCCGAGCGCCTCCACCACGGGCAGCAGCACGTCCTGGGTGAGAGCCACGCTGGAGTCGTCGCGCCGCCCGGCCGCGATGACCTCGGCCTGCGGCGGTCTCAGGAACACCGGGACGCAGCGGTCCCCGCCGGCCTCGCCGAGCAGCAGCACCGGCTGCCGTGAGCGAGCGTGAACGATCAGTCGAAGGACGTGCATCGTCCGGGTCATCCGCCCTCCTGTGACAGGGGTCACGGCAGTATCCCATCCCGGAGGGCGGTCCGTGTCTCACAACGAGACGTATCCCGCCGGTCGGGCGGGTGTCGGCGGCGGAACCCGGTCGAGCGCTCCCGGCACGGCATCAGCCGCGGGCCAGCCAGGGCATCGTGGTCTCGGTGATGGTCAGGAACGGCACGTTCGCCGACAGCGGCAGCCCGGCCATGTAGACGACGGCCTCCGCGACGTGCCGCACGTCGAAGGTCCGCTCCGGCCGCACCGAACCGTCCGCCTGCCTCGCCCCGGCCTCGACGCCTGCGGTCATGTCGGTCGCCGCGTTGCCGATGTCGATCTGTCCGCAGGCGATGCCGAACTCCCGGCCGTCCAGCGACAGCGACTTGGTCAGCCCGGTGACGGCGTGCTTGGTCGCGGTGTAGGCGGCGCTGCCGGGGCGCGGGGCGTGCGCCGAGATCGAGCCGTTGTTGATGATCCGGCCGCCCTGCGGGTCCTGTGCGCGCATCGCACCGAACGCCGCCCTGGCGCACAGGAACGAGCCGGTCAGGTTGGTCGCCACCGTCGCCGTCCAGTCCTCGACGGAGATCTCGTCGACGGTGCCGACGGGTCCGAACGCGCCGGCGTTGTTGACCAGCAGGTCGATCCTTCCCCAGCGGTCGGTGACGGTGGCGAACAGCGCCGCGACCGATCCGGGATCGGTCACGTCGGTGGGGACGCCGAGCGCCCCGGCGTGCCCTGCGGCGACGGCGTCCAACCGGTCGGGGCGCCGGCCGGCGAGGGCGACCCGCCAGCCCGCGTCGAGCAGACCCCGCGTCACCGCCGCCCCGATGCCCGATCCGGCCCCGGTCACCACCGCCACCCCGCTCATGGCCCCACTGTGGCAGGTGCACGGCTGCGAGCCACAGAACACACGGTGTCGCGTCGCCGGGCCGGCTGCCCACACCGGGGACGCCGACAGGATCGGGAACTATCGGGCCCTCTCGGACCGAGCCGAGAATGCTGCAGACGGCGGCATGAGAGCAGATCGATGTCGCCGTCTACCCGTCTCTCGGATTTCTCCGAGAGATCACGACAGACCGGCATCGGCGCCCGGATCGGCTCCGCTACCCCATTCTAGCCCGAGAGCGAGACACACGAATAGAGCGCCAGCGAGCTGGCTCGATGACACCGCATACCGCTCTCTACCGTCCTAGCGATACTGCTCGATAGCGGACGATCGAACAGTATCGACGGTCGCGATCCGACCGTGTCGTCGCAGCGTAACAGCACTGCGTCGAACGTGTGTGCGACACCCCGGATGCTCGGGTGAACGGTCAGATCGCGTCGGCGAACGCGCCGATCCCGGCCGGTCCACGCCCCGCCGCCCGCCGCCGCACCTGCCCGGCAGGCTCACCGACGACCCGCAGGAACGCCCGGGCGAACGCCGCCTGCGAGCGGTAGCCGAAGCGGCGGGCGACCTCCGCGACCGTGACGTCTCCCCCCGACAGGACGTCGACCGCCGCGTGCATCCGCCAGCGGGTCACGTAGGCCATCACCGGCTCACCGACCAGTTCGGTGAACCGCGCGGAGAACGCCGACCGGGACATCGCGGCCGTCTCGGCCAGCGCCACGACCGTCCAGGCCCGATGCGGTTCCCGGTGCACCGCGGCGAGTGCCCGCCCGATCCGGTCGTCGGCCAGCGCGCCGAGCCAACCGGTCCGGGCCCCCTCGTCGCGCTCCAGCCAGCCCCGGACCGCCTGGATGACGAGCACGTCGGCCAGCCGGGTGATCACCGCCTCGCTGCCCGGACGGCCGTCCTCGACCTCGGCCGCCATCAGCCGGAACGTGTCCTGCAGCCGGTCCCCGGCCGGGGACGGTTCGAACCGCAGCAGTGCCGGGAGCCGGTCGACCAGCTCACCGGCGGCGGGATGGCCGAACCGCACGGCACCGCACACCATCCGGGTCAGCGGGCCGTCACCGCCGTGCCGGAGCAGGGCGTAGCGGTCGTCGAGCATCGGGTGCGGGATGGCCCGGATGTCCGGGGCGAACGCCCCCGGAGCACTGCGCAGCGCGTGACCGGTGCCGTGCGGGACGAGCGCGAGCTCACCGGGCCGCAGCACGATCTCGTCCTGTCCGTCGACCGCGAGGCGGCACCCGCCCGAGGTGACCACGTGGAACCAGAGACAGCCGGGCGTCGCCGGCAGCGTGATCCCCCACGGAGCACCGAGCTCGGATCGGCCGTAGAAGACGCCGTCCATCCGCAGGGCGTGCAACGCCTCGCCGACCGGGTCGGTGACCGGGAACGGCGGGAACGACAGGGCTGCCTCCATCCGGCCATCATGCCGGACCGTCCACGCCGCAGGACGGACGAGCAACGGATCCGGACTGATGGGCATCGTTCGTCCCACGTCGGCCGGTCATCGTGGACTCATCCGAGGAGAGGGGAACATCATGATCACTGTTCTGGGGGCGACCGGGAACGTCGGTTCGCAGGTCGTCCGCGACCTGCTGGCGGACGGCGTCGCCGTGCGGGCGGTGGCGCGCACCGCGGGCCGGCTGGCGGCCGCGACCACGGCGGGCGCCGAGCCGTGGGCCGGCGACCTGACCGACACCGGCTTCCTGCTCCGCGCCTTCGACGGTGCGGCGGCCGCGTTCGTCCTGCAGCCGCTCGACCTGTCCGAACCCGATCACGCCGACCACCAGCGCCGGGTCGGCGAGTCGGTGGTCGCCGCGCTGCACGGTGCCGGCGTCGGGCGGGTGGTCGCGCTGAGCTCGCTGGGCGCCGAGGTACCCGGCGGGCCCGGCCTCGCCGCGACCGGGTTCCTCGGTGCACTGCACGAGCAGGAACGACGGCTCGCGGAGCTGGACGCCCGGGTCACCCTGCTGCGCCCCGGCATGTTCCTCGAGTCGTTCCTGCCCGCGCTCGGACCGATCCGGGAGGACGGCGTGCACCACGACTCGATCGACCCGGACGTGGCGTTGCCGGTGGTCGCGACCCGCGACGTCGGGCGGGCCGCCGTCACGGTGCTGCGCGACCCCTCGGCCCCCCGGGTCGTCGAGGTGCCGGGTGCGGCCGACCGGACCGTGCCCGAGGTCGTCGCCGAGCTGGGGCGGGCACTGGGCGTGCCCGATGCCCGCTACCGCAGGCTCGGCGACCCGGAGATGACCGCACTGCTGGAGCAGGTCGGGCTGCCGGCGGACGCGGCCCGGCTGCAGGTGGCCATGAACCGGGCGTTCAACGAGGGCCGGGTGCGTGCACACCAGGTACGTGGTGACACCGCGGGCCTGCTGACCCTCGAGGAGTGGGTGAAGGAGACCGTCACGTGAGCACCGCGCCGGCCGGTCTCGGCACCGCTGCCGCTGCCGGTTCCGGCCTGCTCGGCGAGGTCTACCTGGCGTTCTCGACGGCGGTGCTGCCCGCCCTGCGCCGGCGTCCGGACGCCGAGGCGGCCGCCGCCATGCGGGAGGTCAACCGGGTGATCCTCAACCCGGTCTTCGGGACCCTGTTCGGCGGGACCGCGCTGGCCTGCGGTGCGGCGCTGGTCGTCGCGGCACTCGACGGGGAGCCGCTGCGGGCCGCCGGGGCGGTCGCCGGGCTGGCCGGTTTCGCCGTCACGGCGGCGGTGAACATCCCGCTCAACACCGCGCTGGAGGGCGGCGGCCCGTGGTCGGCGTTCGACCGGCGGTGGACGCTGGCCAACCACCTCCGGACGGCGACGTCGGCACTCGCCGTGGTGCTGCTGCTGCTCTGAGTCCACACCGCTCGAACGTGTGTGCGACATCTCGGCGACACCGCTGGCGGCGGGCCGGGGACGGGAGGCACCCTGATCCCGGCCCGCTCCCCCGGGCCGGATCCGGAACCCACCCACGGGGGAGCATGAACGCCCACGAACGACGCCGGTCCGCCGCGCTGCGCGCCGACCGGGAGACCGTGCTCGCCGCCGCGGCACGGCTGCGCCACGAGGCGGTCCAGGCGCACTACGCCGGCCTGGCCCGTCCCGAGTTCGCCTTCGGCCTGGCCTCGATCCTCGAACTGTTGGCGTTGCGGGTCGCCGACCTGGCTCCCGACGTCCGCGCGCACGTCGTGCGGGTCGCCCGGGAGATGACCGGGGACGGGCTGGACCTGCCGTCGGTCCGGCGCACCCGCCGCCGGTGAGCGCTGTCCACACGCCGGCCGGGTTGTCCACAGATGTGCACACAGCTGGGGACAACTCGAACCGGCGTTCGATCAGCGGACACCCTCCATCAGGACCTTCAACCTCGGCACCATCGCGATCACGACCAGCCCGACCACGATCGCCACCACGCCGGTGATGCCGAAGTAGGCGACCTCGTTCTCCCCGCTGTAGAACTGCGCGAACACGCCCGCGAGCACCGAGCCCATCGCGACCGACAGGAAGAACAGCGCCACCATCTGGGTGCGGAACGCCTGCGGCGCCAGCTTGGTCGACAGCGACTGGCCGACCGGCGAGGTGAACAGCTCGGCCACGCAGAACACCAGCAGGATCCCGGCCAGTGCGAGCAGCGGGGTGCCGTTCGGGCCGGTGCCGGCCAGCGGCACGAACAGCAGGAACGCGACGCCGACGACGACCGTGCCGACCGCCATCTTCGTGGGCGACGAGGGCTGTCGCGGCCCGAGCTTCGTCCAGACCGCCGCGAACACCCCGGCGAGCAGCACCACGAACAGCGGTTCGATCGCCTGCACGGAGCCGGTCGGCACCTCGAACAGGCCGAAGACCGAGCGGTCGACCCGCTCGTCGGCGTAGATCGTGAGCACCGTGAAGATCTGCTGGAAGATCGCCCAGAACACGGCGCTGGCGATCCACATCGGCAGGAACGCGAGCACCCGCCTGCGCTCGACCGGCGCCACCTTCGGACTGGTCAGCAGCAGCGCGAAGTAGCCGACGGTGGCGAGGGCCACGATCGCCGTCACGACGTAGTCGAGCCGGCCGGCGGTGATCACCCCGGTGAGCGTCAGCACCAGCAGCAGGGCGACCACGGCGGCCCCGATCAGCCCGGCACGCAACCGGTGCGTGCGCGGCAGCGGGTTGGGCACGATCCACCCCTCGGGCGGCAGGTTCCGGCGGAAGGCCGTGTACTGGACCAGGCCGAGCGCCATGCCCGCGGCGGCGAGACCGAATCCCCAGTGGAAGCCGGCGGCCGTCTGCAGGACCGGGGTGAGGATCTGACCGGCGAGCGCCCCGATGTTGATGCCCAGGTAGAAGATCGAGAACCCGGCGTCGCGACGGTCGTCGCCCTCGCCGTAGAGCATCGCGATGATCGTGGAGGCGTTCGCCTTGATCCCGCCGCTGCCGAGTGCCACGAGCACGAGCCCGACGGCGAGACCGGTGCCACCGGGCAGCACGGCCAGCGAGATGTGCCCGGCCATCACCGAGAGCGCGCTGCCGAACAGCACCCGCTCCGGGCCGAACAGCCGGTCGCCCGCCCAGGCCGCGAGGATCGTGGAGAGGTAGACGGTGCCGCCGTAGGCGCCGACGACGCCTGCGGCGACGCCCTGGTCGTAGCCGAGTCCGCCGTCGGTGACGGAGTAGTACATGTACAGCAGCAGGATCGACTGCATGCCGTAGAAGGAGAAGCGCTCCCACATCTCGACGCCGAACAACGTGCCGAGCTGGGAGGGATGCCCGAGGAAGGTCTTTCCCGGGAGCGGGGACGAGGTCAGGTGAGACACCCGGCCGGTCTACACCCTCCGATTGCGCCGAGTAAAGATCAGTCGCCCGACCGATGTCGCACCGCAACGATCGAAGCGGCGCCGCTGCTCGGCTCCCGCTCTCACAGCGTGGCCGGGCCCTCCTGGGGGACCACCCCGAGCTGGTCGGCGACGGCCGCCATCACGTCCTGCACCGCGACCGTGTCGGCCAGCGGCATCACCGGGCTCTCCTGCTCCCCGGCCGCGACCCGCTCGGTGACCTCGGCGATCTCGTGCGAGTAGCCGCCGCCGGTGGCGGGCAGCACGATCTGTTCGGGTTCGGCGCCGTAGCGGTGCAGCTCGATCCGGTCCGGGTGGTGGAAGCGCGGCGGCACCTCGATCCAGCCCTCGGTGCCGATCACCCGGGCGGAGCCGGGCATCGCGCACCGCAGGCTGACCTGCAGGGCGGCACTGCGACCGTCCGGCCAGCCCAGCAGGATCGACTCCTCCAGGTCGACGCCGGTCGGCGCGAGCGCCCCGGTCGCGGTGACCACCGAGGGGGCGCCCAGCAGCATCTGCGCGAAGGAGATGGGGTAGACGCCGAGATCGAACAGCGCGCCCCCGCCGAGCTCCGGCGCGAGATAACGGTCGCCCACGCCGGAACGGTTCCGCACGCCGAGATCGGCCTGCACCGACCTGATCTCGCCGATCGCGCCGTCGGCGACCAGCTCGCGGAGCCGCACGACGGCCGGGAAGAACCGGGTCCACATCGCCTCCATCGCGAAGACGCCGGTGCGCCGGGACGCCGCGGCGATCTCCCGGGTGGCGACCGAGCTGACCGTGAACGCCTTCTCGACCAGGACCGCCTTGCCGGCCTCGATCGCGCCCAGTGCGACCGCCCGGTGCTGCGGGTGCGGGGTCGCGACGTAGAGGACATCGACCTGCGGGTCGTCGAGGATCGCGCGGTAACCGGTGTGCGCGCGGGCGATGCCGTGCCGGTCCGCGAACGCCGCGGCGCGTTCCGCGGAACGCGACGCCACGGCGACCACCTCGGCACCGGGCACGTGCGCGAAGTCCCGCACGAGGGCCTCGGCGATCCGGCCCGGGCCGACGACTCCCCATCTGACGGTCATGGCTCCGATCCTGCCCGACCACACCGACGTTTCCGGTGCCGGGCATCGACCTGCCGGGCCAGCGATGAGAATCCGGTGCCGTCCCGGTCTCCCCCTTCGACACGGCGCCGAGCCACGGCGCCATCGAGCCCAGGGGGCCTACGATGCCGAACGCGATCTTCGTCAACCTGCCGACCAGCGACCTGGCCACCGCGAAGGCCTTCTACGGTGCGCTCGGCTTCACGCTGAACGAACAGTTCTCCGACGAGCAGACCGCCTCGTTCGAGATCAGCGACGCGATCGTCGTCATGGTCATGACCGAGGCGCGGTTCACCGAGTTCACCGAGCAGTCCGGCACCGCCGCCCCGGGGACGGCCCGCGAGGTGATCAACGCACTGGGTGTGGAGAGCCGCGACGAGGTCGACCGGATCGCCGACGCCGGCCTGGCCGCCGGGGGCAGCCAGGGCGGGAAGACCCAGGACCACGGCTTCATGTACGGCCGCAGCGTCGACGACCCGGACGGCCACCGCTGGGAGTTCGTCTGGATGGACGTCTCCGCGATGGAGGGCTGAGCGCCGCACCGCGATCGGCGTTCCGGGAGTGCAGCGCGTGCCGTCGCAGCGCCTGCACTACCGGGACGCCGATCACGGGTCAGGCCGAGCGGGCCGGCCGGAGCTTCCGCACCAGGCCGTCGATGGCGAGCGCGTACCCGTCCACCCCGAACCCGACGACGATCCCGGCCGCCACCGGCGAGATGTAGGAGTGGTGCCGGAACTCCTCCCGGCCGTGCACGTTCGAGATGTGCACCTCGACGGTGGGCAGCTCGGCGCCCTCGATCGCGTCGTGCAGGGCCACCGAGGTGTGGGTGTAGGCGGCGGCGTTCAGCACCAGGCCGAGCGCCTCGCCCCGCTTCACCGCGGCGCCGGCCTCCTGGATCCAGTCGACCAGCGTGCCCTCGTGGTTGGTCTGCCGGAAGTCGAGCTCCAGGCCGTGCCCGGCGGCGGCCGCCGCGCAGAGCGCCTCGACGTCGGCGAGCACGGCCGTGCCGTAGACCTCCGGGCGGCGGACGCCCAGCAGGTTCAGGTTCGGACCGTTGAACACGTACACGGTGGTCACCGCCGCGATCCTGCCACCTCACCCGGTCCAGCCGGGGCGGACCAGCCCCGACTCGTAGGCCAGCACCACCAGCTGCGCCCGGTCCCGGGCGCCGAGCTTGCTCATCGACCGGCTGACGTGTGTCTTCGCGGTGGTCGGACTCATGTGCAGGCGGGCGGCGATCTCGTCGTTGGACAGTCCGGCGGCGACCTCGACGACCACCTCCCGTTCCCGCTCGGTCAGCGCGCCCAGCCGCGCGGCGCCGGCCGGGCCGCCGCGGGAGCGGGCGGCGAACTCGGCGATCAGGGTGCGGGTGACCCCCGGTGCGAGCAGTGCCTCGCCGGCGTGCACGACGCGGATCGCCCGGATCAGGTCGGCCGGCTCGGCGTCCTTCACCAGGAAGCCACTGGCTCCGCTGCGGATCGCGTCGAACACGTAGGAGTCGTCGGTGAAGGTGGTCAGCACGATCACCCGCACCCCGCCCAGCGCCGGATCGGCGCCGATCTCGCGGGTCGCGGTGATGCCGTCGGTGCCGGGCATCCGGATGTCCATCAGCACCACGTCCGGCCGGTGCTCGCGGGCCGCGCCCAGCGCCTGCGCCCCGTCGGCCGCCTCGGCGACGACCTCCAGGTCCGGCTGGGAGCCCAGCAGCGCCCGGAAACCGGAGCGGACCAGGGCCTGGTCGTCGGCGAGCAGCACGCGGATCATCGCTCACCCCCGCCCGCGGGCAGGGTGGCGAGCACCCGGAACCCACCGGTCGGGCCGGGACCGGCCTGCAGGGTGCCGCCGACCGATCGGGCCCGCTCGCGCATGCCGGTCAGCCCGGTGCCGTCGGTGACGTCCTCGGCGGGACCACGGCCGTCGTCGTCGACCTGCAGCTCCAGCGACTCCGCGGAGTAGGTCAGGGTGACCACCGCGGTCGCCGCGCCGGCGTGCCGGCGGGTGTTGGTCAGCGACTCCTGCACGATCCGGTACGCCGCGAGATCGGTACCGGTCGGCAGCGGCCGCGGTTCACCCGCGGTGTGCCGGCGCACCGGCAGCCCGGCGGCGCGGGCCTCGTCGAGCAACGCGTCGAGCCGGTCCAGACCGGGGGTGGGCAGCCGGGGAGCCGCCTTGTCGACCCCGCGCAGCACGCCGAGGGTGGAGCGCATCTCGCGGAGCAGGTCCCGGCTGGCCCGCTTGATCTCGGTGAGTGCGGTGCGGGCCTGCTCCGGATCGTCGTCCATCAGGAACAGCGCCACCCCGGCCTGGACGTTGATCAGCGACACGTGGTGGCCGAGCACGTCGTGCAGCTCCTGGGCGATCCGCAGCCGCTCCTCGCCGACCCGGCGCCGCCGCTCCTCGTCGGCGGCGCGGCGGGCCTGCTCGATCCGCTCCCGGCGGACCCGCCACAACAGTCCGGCCGCGACCAACGCGGCGAGCCAGGCGAGCACCGGTGCCGATGCACCCCCGGCACCTCGCGGCCGGCCAGCAGTAGCCAACCGAGCAGCGCCGCCGTGGCAACACCCACCACCGCGAGCGCCCGGTGGTGCTGCCCGGCCGCAACGGCGGAGACCAGGGCGACCGCGAACGCGAGCCCGGTCGGCCGGCCGGGGGGGTACCCCAGGCCGAAGTAGACGACCACCGCGCCGGCCGCGACCGCCAGCGCGGCGACCCGGTCCGCCCGGCGGAACACCAGCGCGAGCGGTCCGATCGCGAGCAGCGCGATCCCGAGCCCGTCGAGCGTTCCGGGAACGGCCCCGCCCCAGGGCCGGTGCAGCGCGAACGCCGTGCCGCCTGCGGTGAGCAGCGCGACCGCCGCCGGGAGGACGAGGGTCCGCAGCACACCGCCCCACCAGCTCGGACGGGTCGAGGTGGGCACGTCCGTCACGGTAGACCGGGGGCCGACGGTCCGCGTCGTCCGCGTGGGGACGTCGTGGCTACCGCGCCGGGAGTAGCCGGGGCGGGGCGGCCGCAACCGGGGCAGCAGGCCGATCGGCGACCACGGACGGACGCGCGGTACCCGGTCCCGCGGCCACGCTCTCCGGCATGACCCACACCGCTCACACCGCCGGGTCCGGCACGGCGTCTGCGCCCGCCCCGGACCCACCGGCCGCACCCGTCCGGTCCCCCCGTTCCGCGTCCGGGCCCGGGCACCGGACCGTGCCGCCCGGTGGCGACGCCGTCCTCGCCTCGGACGCCGAGCGGGAACACGTGACGGACCGGCTGCGGGCGGCTGCCGCCGAAGGCAGGTTGACCCTGGCCGAGGCCGACGAACGGCAGGCCACCGCCTATGCCGCGCGGACCCGCGACGAGCTGGTCCCACTCGTCTCGGACCTGCCCCGGCCGGCCGGGCGGCGGCGCCCGCAGCGCGGGCCGCTGACCCCGCGGGCCCGGCGGATCCTGGCCGTGCACGGCGGGGTGACCGCCGCGGTGTTCCTGTTGATGCTGCTGGCCTGGCTGATCGGACCGGCGCCGTTCGTGCCGGTCGGGCCGCTGCTGCTGATGCTGCTCGTCCTGTTCGTGCACTCGCGGCGGGCCGAGCGCGAGCCCGGGCCGGACGCGACCCTGCCCGACGAGCTCCGGTGACCGGGCCGGGCCCGTCGCGCCACCGCGACGCGCCCCGCCGTCCACGGACGTGTCCGGAGCGCCGGGATTGACACGCAACCATTTGGTTGCATAATTGGCGTCGTGACCGACGTGGACGCCGTCTTCCGGGCCCTGGCGGACCCGACCCGGCGCCGCATCCTCGACCGGTTGCACGAACGGGGCGGGCAGACGCTCGGCGAACTGTGCGCGGGGCTCGGGATGAGCCGGCAGGCCGTGTCCAAGCACCTCGCGCTGCTGGAGTCGGCCGGGTTGCTGTCCGCCGTACGCCGCGGCCGGGAGAAGCTCCACCACCTCGACCCGGTGCCCATCCAGGAGATCCACGACCGGTGGATCGGCAAGTTCGAGCGCAGCCGGGTGCAGGCGATCACGTCCCTGCGCGCCGCGCTGGAGGACGGCGATGACCGAACCGAGTGACCGCACCTACGTCTACACGACCTACATCCGCAGCAGCGCCGAGCAGGTGTTCCGGGCACTGACCACGCCGGAGTTCACCATGCAGTACTGGGGCGGTTCCGAGCTGACCTCGGACTGGCGGGTCGGCAGCAGGCTGGAGGCGCTCCATCCGGACCGGGAGGACTTCGTGGGCGAGATCGTCGCCGTCGAGCCGCCGCACCGGTTGTCCTACACCTTCACCGGACGCGCGGAGCAGGAGCGCGGACGGCCGCCGACGCTGGTGGAGTTCACCGTCGACCCGTTCGGCGAGGAGGCAGTGCGGCTGCGGGTCGTGCACACCGGGTTCACCCCGGACGAACACGGCGAGAAGGACCTGCACGACATCGGCGAGGGCTGGCCCGCGATCCTGGCCGCGCTGAAGACACTGCTGGAGACCGACCGGCCGCTGGCGTCACCGGGAGAGTTCGCGCCCCGGATCCCGGCCCGCGCCTGACCGGACGCCGCGGCGGGCCACCGCCGGGGACGGAAGCCTGCCGGCGGGAGCAGGCGGCGGGTCCACCCGCTCAGCCCGCCCGGCCGTCCGTGTCGGCCCCGGTCGGGCCCGGCCGGGCCCGTCGACGACGCCGGAAGCGGGACCACCACCGTCGACGGGCCGGCTCCGACGGGACCCCGTGCCCTGGCCGCCCCACACCGGTGGTCCGTTCCTCCGACGCCGGGCCCGTCCCGTCCCGTGCCTCGCGGGCGGCACGCCACCGGGCGACGACCGCGTCCGCGTCGGGCCTGCGGATCGGCACCCTCGGCCCGGCCGGGTACCGCATGTGGTCGACGACCCGGGCGTCGACCTCCTCGACGTGCTCGCGGACCCGCCGCTCGTCGGTGAACCGGGCGACGGTGTCGTCGAGCCGGTCGAGCTCCTTGCGCAGCTGGATCGACGGTGGCAGCAGCGCCTCCCCGGAGAGCCCCTCGCGCTGCAGGTAGCCACGGACCCACCAGTCCCCGTCCACCGGGCCGATCCGCCCGGCGCCCGGCAGCGGCTTCCCCTTCCCGGGCAGGTCGTCGAACTCGCCCCGCTCGACGGCCTCCCGGATCGCCCGGTCGACCGGCGACTCGGGGCGTGCACCCGCAGCGTCTGTCACCGGTCCCGCACCAGCCCTCTCCGGTCCGTCACCGACCACCTCACGAACCGACGGTACCGCCGCAACGGGCGTTGCTGTCGGGGGTCGGGTCCACACTCACCGGCATGACCGACACCAGCCCGCTGATCGACCGCTCCCGCACCCTCGACCTGGCCCGGCACCATCCGGGCCGCCGGGCCGGGCACGTCGCCGCGCACGTCCGTGGCTCCGGCCTGCCGGACCGCAACTGGCGGCTCGGCGCCGACGGCGAGCTGCGCACCGCCCGGCTGCTGGAGCCGCTCACCGGGCGTACCCGCCGCGACCGGCTGCTGTGCAGGCCACCGCGTTGGCGGGTACTGCACTCCGTCCCGCTCGACGGCGGGGCCGCCGATCTCGACCACGTGCTGATCGGGCCACCGGGGATCTGCGTGATCAACACCAGGCATCACCGGCACCGCACGGTCCTGCTCGACGGCGACCGGCTGGTCGTCTCCGGCACCGCCACCGATGCCGTGCCCCGGGCCCGCACCGAGGCCGACCGGGTGCGGGAGCTGCTGCTGCCCCGGCTCGGGCCGGGTGGCGCCGCCGTGCCGGTGCGGCCGGTGATCGCGGTGGTGGGCACGCCGGTCCGGGTGCGCCGCTGGCCGGACGACGTGGTCGTCGCGACCGAGGGGGCGTTGGTGCCCGCCCTGCGCGGGCTGGCCCCGCTGCTCGATCCCGCGGAGGTCGACCGGATCCACGAGGTCGCCCGCCGACCGGCGAGCTGGGCCTGAGCGTGCTCGCGCGGACGTGCACTACGCCACCGGCCCCTTCCCGGCCGCCGATCGGGTCAGCATGCTCTGGCGGTGACCTCCCCCGCCTCCGCGCCGGCCCGGTTCCGCCTGCACGCGCGGCCACTGGACCTCACCGTGGGGGCCGCCGAGCTGGCCCGCGGGCTCGCCCACCGCGAGCGGATGGTCGCCTTCGCCGGGGGCTGGGGGTGGGGAGCCCTGGTGGCCTGCGATCCGGTGCAGGTCGCCCCGCCGGGGGTGGATCCGTTCGCGGTGCTCGGTTCGGTCCCCCGCGCCGCGGCCGGGGCGGAGCGGCGGGCCGTGGGCGGGGGCTGGTTCGGCGCGATCGACCACGCCCGGCCCGGGGTCCGGCCCGATGCGGTGCTGGGCTGGTACCGCGACGTGCTGCGCCACGACGGACAGCGCTGGTGGTTCGAGGCGCTCGTCGCCGACACCGCGGACGGGGCCGACCGGCACGCGGGGGCCGATGGCGCCGACCTCGGTGCCGGCGACCTTCCGCTGCATCCGGACGAGGACTCGGCGCAGCGCCGGTTCGCCGAGCTGCTCGCGGACCTGGACCGGGCCGGCCGCGGGTCGGGCACACGGTCGGGGCCCGCGCCCTCCGCACCGGTGCGGCTGGAGGTGGAGCGGTGGCCGGACCGGGACGCGCACCTGGCCGCCGTCGAGCGCTGCATCTCCGAGATCAGGCGCGGTGAGATCTTCCAGGCCAACATCGCGACCGAGCTGCAGGTCCGGCTGCACGGCGACGTGCACGAGGCGTGGGCGTCGCTGGTCGGTGACGCGCCACCGGCCCGGTCGGCACTCGTCGTCGCGCCCGGCCGGGCGGCGCTCAGTGCGAGCCCCGAGCTGTTCCTGCACCGCAGCGGGAACCGGGTCCGCACGGCGCCGATCAAGGGGACCCGTCCGCGCATCGGCGCGGACGACGAGCGGGAACGCCGCCGCCTGGCCGCCTCGATGAAGGACGCCGCGGAGAACGTCATGATCGTCGACCTGATGCGCAACGACCTGGCCCGGGTCGCCACGCCCGGCGGCGTCCGGACCGGGCGGCTGCTGACCGTGGAACCACATCCCGGGGTGTGGCACCTGGTCTCCGAGGTCTGCGCGACGCTGCGCGACGACGTCACCGATCGCGACCTGCTCACCGCGGCGTTCCCACCCGGCTCCGTCACCGGCGCACCGAAGATCCGGGCCTGCGAGGTGATCGCCGACTGCGAGCACCGGGAACGCGGCCTGTTCACCGGTGCCGTCGGTGGCGTCAGCCCGCTGGCCGGGCTGGAGCTCAACGTCGCGATCCGCACCCTCGATCTCGGCCCGCCCGGGCCGGACGGCGCGCGGCGCGGGCGGCTCGGCGTCGGCGGCGGGATCACCGTCGACTCCGACCCGGCCGAGGAGTTCGCCGAGTGCCTGACCAAGGCGGCACCCGTGCTGGCGGCGCTGGGCGGCCCGCCCACCCCGGCGGCGATCGCGGTGACCCGCCCCGCGGATCGCGCCGCGGGCCTGTTCGAGACGCTCGCCTGCACCGACGGCCGGGTGAGCCGGGTCGGGGAGCACGCGGCCCGGCTGCGACGCAGCTACCTCACCGTCACCGGTCAGGCGCTGACCGCGCCGCTGGAGGCCGAGATCACCGCCACGGCGCACGGACTGACCGGGCACCACCGGCTGCGGGTCGAGGCGTTGCCCGGGGACCCCGCGCGGGTCGTCGTGCGCGCCACCGCATGGGACGGCCCGGTCCCGCTCGGCGAGCAGCCCGGCCTGGTACTCGACGTGTGCCGAAGCACCGACGGCGAGTCGCACAAGTTCGCCGACCGGCGCTGGCTGACCGGGCACGAAGCAGCGACCGGCGAGCGCATCCCGTTGCTGTGCGACCCCGCCGGGCGCATCCTGGAGTCCACCCGTTCCGCCGCCGCGGCGGTCCACCGTGGACGGTTGTGGGTGCCCCCGCTGGACGGTCGGATCCTGCCCGGGACCGGGCGCCGCGCGGTGCTGGACCAGCTGGCGCCGGATGCGGTCCGGATCGCCCCGCTGCCCCTCGGTGAGCTCGCGCGATCCGACGGGTTCTTCCTGGTCAACGCCCTGCGCGGGATCCAGTGGGTGCGCGAGGTGCAGGAGGGCGGGGTGCCCGTCGCCCGGTGGGGCGCGCCGGACCCGCTCACCCTCCGGCTGGCCGACGGGATCGGCCGGACCGCGCACTGAGCCGGCCGCCTCCCGACCCACAGCCCCGCACCGCACCGCACCCTGCCCCGGTCGCCGGCGACCAGGACCCGTCCCTGGCCCGCCCTCACTCCGCCAGATCGAGCAGGATCCGGGCCAGCTCGTCCGGTCGGTTCTGCGGCACCAGGTGCGTCGAGTCGATCTCGACGTAGCGCCAGGCCGCCGAGCGCCGGGCCCGGGCGGCCGCGGCGGCGAAGGCGCCGCCGGTGACGTCCTCCCGGACGGCCCGCAGGTAGGTCCGGCGCAGCGGCCACTCCTCCACCGGTCGGGTCAGCCGGACCGGCTCGGTGAAGGTCCGCACCGGTTGCGGCGAGCGCCGTGGCCCCGACCACGCGGCCTCCGCCGGGTCGTCGTAGTGCCGCTCCGGAGCCGGTACCAGCCAGGGCGCCCCGAGCCCGTCCGCACCGGGCGCCGGCACGATCGCGGCGAGCGCCGGTGCGAGCGAGACGACCGAGCGACCGTCGTCCGGGACGAAGGCGTCCAGGTAGACGAGATCGCGCACCCGGTCGCCGATCTCCTCGAGCGCACCGGTGACGACCATGCCGCCGTAGGAGAAGCCCAGCAGCACGATCTCGCGCAGGTCCTCGTACAGCACCGCGTTGACCACGTCGCGCACGTGCACCGACAGGTCCACCCACGGGCCGGCCAGGTGCGCCCGCTCCCCGATCCCGGTCAGTGACGGTGTCACGACGTCGTGACCCGCCGCCCGCAACCGCGGTCGCAGCAGGTGGAAGCCGTGCGCACCACCCCATGCGCCGTGCACCAGCACGAAGGTCGTCATGGCACGGAGTGTGGTCCGCGACAGCGCGCATTGACCACCCGTCGCGCCGTGGCGGACGATCCGGCGAGTCCGATCCGACACCAACGGCGGTGCGCTCCATGACGACCGACACCTTCACCCTCGACGGCCGCGACGGCACCGCCGTCACCGCGTACCGGTGGCTGCCGGACGGCCCTGCCGTGCGCGGGATCCTCCAGATCACCCACGGGATGGGTGAGCACGCGCTGCGCTACGTCGCGCTCGCCGAGAAGCTGACCGGGCACGGCTTCGCCGTGTACGCCCAGGACCAGCGCGGGCACGGGGCGACGGCGGGTGGGCCGGACGGTTACGGGGTGCTCGGTGAGCACGGTTGGGGTGAGCTCGTCACCGACATCGGGCTGCTGTCGGGACACGCCAGGGCGGAGCATCCGGGGGTCCCGCTGGTGCTGCTCGGGCACAGCATGGGGTCGTTCGCGGTGCAGCAGTTCCTGGTCGCCGACGCCGATCCACCGGATGCCGTGGTGTTCTCCGGCACCGCCGCGCTCGATCTCATGGAGCAGGGCCTGGACCTGTCGAGCCCGCTGGACCTGTCGTCGTTCAACGCACCGTTCGAGCAGCGCACCGGCTTCGAGTGGCTCTCCCGGGACCCGGCCCAGGTGGACGCCTACGTCGGCGACGCCCGCTGTGGTTTCGGCCTGGACCTTCCCGGGACCCGGGCGATGTTCGCCGCGGCCCGCCCGCTCGCCGACGTCGCGACGCTGAAGCGGATCCCCGGCGGGCTGCCGGTCTACGTCGTCGTCGGTGACGAGGACCCGGTCAACGCGGACCTGGCACTCGTCCGCCCGATCACCGAGCGCTACGCCGCGGCCGGGCTGTACGACGTCACCCTCCGGATCTGGCCGGGCGCCCGGCACGAGGTGTTCAACGAGACCAACCGCGACGAGATCGTCGCCGACCTGCTGACCTGGCTCGACCGGGTCGTGCCCGAACGGAGGGACGGATAGTGCGCGTCGACACCACCGGTGGCTTCTCGGCCGATCCGCTGGAGACCGAGCAGACGGCGATCGAGGCGGAGAAGGACGGTTACGACACCCTCTCGGTGCCGGAGACCTCCCACGACGTGTTCGTCGCACTCGCGCTCGCCGCCCGGGCGACCGGCCGGATCCGGTTGCAGTCGGCGATCGCGGTGGCTTTCGCCCGCAACCCGATGACGCTCGCGTACCAGGCGAACGACATCACGCTGGTCTCCGGCGGACGGCTGGAACTCGGGCTCGGCTCGCAGGTGCGCCCGCACATCGAGCGCCGGTTCGGGATGCCGTGGAGCAGGCCCGCGGCGCGGATGGAGGACTTCGTGCTGGCGCTGCGGGCGATCTGGGCGGCGTGGGCGACCGGCGACCGGCTGCGCTACGAGGGCGAGTTCTACTCGCACACCCTGATGACCGAGTTCTTCTCGCCGGGTCCGAACCCGCACGGCACGCCACCGGTGATGCTGGCGGCGGTCGGGGAACGGATGACCGAGGTCGCCGGCCGGGTCACCGACGGCCTGCTCGCGCACTCGCTGACCTCGCCGTCGTACCTGGCGGAGGTCACGCTGCCCGCGCTGCGTCGCGGCCGGGGTGGCGGGCTGGACGGCTTCGACGTGTGCCTGCCGGTGTTCGCGGTGCTCGGCGCCGACCCGCAGGCCCGGGCGGCGGCCGCCGCCGGGGTGCGCAGGCAGATCGCGTTCTACGCGTCCACCCCGCCGTACCGGCCGGTGCTGGAGCACCACGGCCGCGGCGAGCTGGCGGACCGGTTGAACCGGCTGTCCCGGCAGCAGGCGTGGGACGAGATGGCCGATCTCGTCGACGACGACGTACTCGATCTCTTCGCGGTCTCCGGTTCGCCGGACGAGGTGGCGGCCGGGATCGTCGCACGCTACGGCGACCTGGTCGACCGGGTCTCGCTGAACACCCCTTACGACGCCGATCCCGCGCTGGTCCGCGATGTCGTCACCGGGCTGCGCGCCGCCTGACCGGCTCCGCACACACGACGACGGGCGGCGCCGGCGTGGCCGGTCGCCGCCCGTCGATCGAGCGTGCCGTGTGGCTCAGCGCAGGCCGAGCTTGCTGGCACAGGCCGGCCAGGCGCCCCAGCCCTGGCCCTCGAGCACGTTCTCCGCGACGCGGATCTGCTCGGCCTTGCTGGCGTTGTGCGCCTGCCCGGTGCCGCCGTAGGCCTTCCAGGTCGACGGCAGGAACTGCAGGCCACCGGAGTAACCGTTGCCGGTGTTGATGCTCCAGTTCCCGCTGGACTCGCACTCGGCGAGCTTGTCCCACGTCGAGGTGGGCACGGACTGGGTCGGCACGGACTGGGTCGGCGCGACCGCGGCGGCCGGTGCGACGGGGGTCGAGGTCTCGGGGGCGGCGTTCGCGGTGCCGGCCAGGGCGAGCGGGGCCCCGACCGCGAGGATGCCGGCGGTCAGAGTTCCGACAAAACGCCCACGGATGGACATACGGGTGCTGCTCATGGATTCTCACCTGGGTCCGGACCCACGACTTTCCGGGCGGGCCGTCCGACGCGGGGAGCGACGTCCGGTCTCACGGGCGGTGCGCCCGCGGCCCGCGGCCCCGTCCCGTCCGTAACGGATCGACTGGCCGGAAACCATGGGACGGGGCCGTCCTGGCGTGGCGGTACCGGCGCTTCGGTGCGTACTCCGGCCGCGGACGGCCGGGAGCGACATCGAAGGTCGCCGATATCCCGAGATCGGGTCAAGCCGAGCTCGGGTGACGTATCACACCGAGATAACGAGAATAGACATAACAGCAGGTCAGAGCCGAAATCACACGATCACGAACGGTCAACCGCCGGTTCGTCTTACTTTCATTCCGGAGACGTTCATCGGGTCTTCGGCCCCGGATCGCCGACCTTGCGCAGGGTGAACACGGCGATCCGGACCACCATCGCGTCCAGCAGCAGGGCGCCGAACATCCACGGGTCCAGCCAGGCCGTCCAGGAACCACCACCGGCGACCGCGACCAGGCCCGGCACCAGGAACAGGGCCACCCCCAGGCCACCGGCCACGGCGGCCGTCAGCAGCGCCGGGGCGTCGGCGCCGCGGACCACCATCACCAGGGCCACGCCCGCGACGATGGCGACGATCCCGTCCAGCGCCGCCAGGAACGGCCCCTCCGCACCGGTGCCGGCGGCCAGCCGGGCGTGCACCAGCGCGGTCAGCGCCAGCAGCACCATCAGGATGCGGCGCCCGACGACCGGGCCGCGGTCGGTGCTCGCCGAACCCACCACTACCGCACCCTCAGGACCAGCAGCCGGCAGTCCACCTGCTGGCCCGACCGGTACGGGGCGATCTCGATCGAGACCGCCTCGACGAGGTCGCCGGCGCACAACCGGTCCACCTCGGCCCGGTAGCCGCCGGACTCCCACACGTCGTCCAGCACGGTAGCGACCAGGAACCCGCCCGGCCGGATCACCCGCGCGAACTCCGACAACGCCGAGGGCCCGACGTGGGCATGGGTCAGCGTCCCGACGCAGACGACCACGTCGTAGCGGTCGTCGGGGAGCTCCAGCGCCGCCGTCAGGTCGGCCTCGCGCAGGTCGCGGTAGACACCGGTGGCGCGGGCCTGCGCCAGCATCCCGGGTGAGAGGTCCAGCCCGTCGATCGTCCGCACGCCACGCCGGTGCAGCTCGACCCCGACCAGGCCGGTGCCGCAGCCGGCGTCGAGCACCTCACCGTCGGTCCCGGCGGCGGCCACGACCGCCTCGGCCGTCACCGACGGCGCGACGTAACCCTGCACCTCGCCGGTGACGTCGGCGTCGTAGGTGGCCGCCCATTCGTCGTAGAGGGCACGGGCGTCGTCCGGGCCGCTCAGCGTGTACGCGCGTTCCAGGTGGGGGTCGCCCCCGGTACTCGTCGCCATCCGCCGATCATCGTGGAGAGCGGCGTGGCTGTCATACGCCGGGTGGTCGTCAGCGCCGGAACAGCCGCCTGCCCGGGCGGTCCGCCGCGAGCAGGGACAGCGCACAGAGTGCGCCCCAGCCCGCGGCGACCATCGTCGCCTTCTCCCGGGCGTCGCGGTCGGGCAACCGGGAGCCGAGCACGGCCAGGTCGGCGACGTCCGCGCCGACCCGGACGGCGATCGCCGTCCTCAGCGGCGTGCCCGCCGGGGCGGTCAGCATCGCCAGGCCGGACACGAGGTCCCGGCCGCCGACCGCCATCGTGAACGTGCGCTGCTCGGACGTCGGCTCCCCACCGTCGCCGACCAGCCTCGTCGGCCGCAGGAACAGCTCTGGCTTGGCGGTGATCGCCGCGCCGTAGGCGGCGGTGGCCGCACCGAGCAGGCGCGGGATCCAGGTCAGGTCACGTCGGGACATACGCCCGGCATACCCGCTCCGGGCGCGGAGCATCCGGGCACCGGGGGGTCCGGCCGCGCTCACATCTCGTCGAGGAACGCCAGCGCGGCCTCCGCCGAGACCCGCCGCCAGGCGATGAGCATCCGGTCGAAGTCGTCGGCTCCACCCCGCTCGACACCGTCCTGCTCGCTGCGCAGCGCGTCGACGATCGGTTCCAGCTCACGGCGCTGCGCCGCGACCAGCGGTGCCGGATCCGCACCGCGCCGGTGCAGCAGGGCCAGCTTGAGCAGGAACTCCGAGCGCAGGTCACGCACGTGCGGGACCGGCGCGGCCAGCCAGGCCTGCAGGTGTTCACGGCCCGCGTCGGTGGAGGTGTAGAGGGTGCGCGGCGGCCCGCCGCCGGTCTCGACGGCCTCCGCGGTGATCAGCCCGGCGTCGACGAGCCTGCCGATCGCCCGGTAGACGACCGGGCGCGGGATCTGCCAGACCCGCCCCAGGTGTCCGTCGGCCGCGGTGAGCGCGGCGATCGCGAACCCGTGCACCGGCCGTTCGCCGGCGACGGCGAGCACCGTCCACTCGGCGAGCCCGAGCCGGGCACTGGTCATGACCTCCAGCCTAGGTTCACCGGTTGGCGGCGGCCTCGTTGCCCAGGTCCCGGGACGAGCCGCGGCCGGGTGGAACCCCGGCCCGGGATCGCTCCACCACCAGGTCCTGCCCGTCGCCGCACAGCACGGCCCGCCCGTCCGGCCGGACCTCCCGGCTCGCTCGACGGTGCGATCGGGATCCCCGGACATCGGCTGCGCCCCGGAGATCACCGGCCACAGCGTCACCTCGACGACGACGCCGTCGCCGACCGGGCGGGCGGTACCCCGGTGACGGACCGGGCCGCTGGCGGCGCCGGATCCTCGACCACCCGGTAGGCGCCCGGCAGCGCCGGTGAGATCCGCGCCCGGCCTGCCGGCCGGAGACGCGCACCGGGCGTCCAGCATTGAGACGCACGGGAGGGTGCGGTCCGTGGAAGGATCACATCCGACGTTCCCGACGACCGCGAACAGACGACCGTGAACAGGAGGCCGGCGTGATCCTCATCGTCCTCAAGGCGCAGATCCGCCCGGACAAGCGCGAGGAGTGGCTGTCCGGGATCTCCGAGTACAAGAAGAACGTGAACTCGGAGCCGGGCAACATCTCCTTCGACTACTTCGAGAACTGCGAGAAGGAGAACGAGTTCGTGATCGTGGAGGTGTTCCGTGACGGCGACGCCGGTACGGCGCACGTCAACACCGATCACGCCCAGAAGTTCTTCCCCTTCATGTCCACCGTGGTCTCGGAGAAGCCGAAGATCAACTACCAGGACCTCGACGGTGACGCGTGGAACGAGATGGCCGAGGTGACCCCGCAGTAGCGACCCCGCCACGGCACGCCGAAGACGCCGGCCCCCCCCCGCCACGGGGGGGCCGGCGTCTCGCGTCGGTCACCGTGCCGGCCGCCGCCGCCGGCGGGCCGTCGGGCCGGCGGGCCGTCCGGCCATCGGACGGCACGGGACGATCGGGACAGCAGCGCACCGGCTGCGGACGCGGGTGACCGACCGGGCAGACTCACCGTCGAAGTCGATCTTTGCGCAGGGCAACCGCCCGGCGTGGGGACGACCGCACGGCGCCGCACACCCCGGGCGGCGCGGGACCGACGAGGAGCCCCGGATGGACACCCCCACCCCCGCCGACCGGCAGCGGACCCGCCGCGTCGCCGCACTCGCGCTCGGCATCACCACCGTCGCCGGCGTCGCACTCGGCGGGACCGCGCTCGCCGCCTCACCGGCCGCGCTGGCGGCCTGGTCCCAGCCGCTGGTGCCCGGCACCCCCTGCTCGATCACCGCCAGCGCCTGCGTCGACCTGGACACCCAGCAGTCGTGGCTGATCACCGACGGCGAGGTGGTCCGCGGCCCGGTCCCGATCGCGTCCGGCGGGCAGGGCCGGGAGACACCGGTCGGCCACTCACTGCGCGTCTACCGCAAGGAGGCGAGCCACGTCAGCGGGGAGTTCCTGGGTGCCGACGACCGGCCGGCGCAGATGCCGTGGTCGGTGTTCTTCGAGGACGGTGGCATCGCCTTCCACGGTGGCGACCCCGAGCGCGCGTCGGCCGGCTGCATCCACCTCGACGACGCGGACGCCCGCGCGTACTTCGAGCACCTGCAGATCGGTGACCAGGTGCAGGTCGTCAGCGCCGCGGAGGAGGCTGCCGCCCGGGACGCGATGCGCTGAGCGGGCCCCGGTGCGGGGGGCGGGCGCCGTCACCGCATCGGGGGTTGCTCGACCTTCCGGGTAACGCCCCGCCCGTCCCGGCGCGACACACCGGACGTACCGCCGTGCCCACCCCTCCCGGAGCGCCCGATGTCTGATGACCAGACCGCACGCCCGTCGCCGGTCGCGCTCGCCCGCCGGGCCGCCCGGCTCACGCTCAGCGCGGGGGTGCGGGCGACCGCGGCGCCGGTCCGCGGTCTCGCCCGGCTCGGCCGGGACGACGCGGACCCACGCTGGGCGGGCCAGACCTGGCTCTGGCAGCCCGGCTGGGGACGACGCACGCACGAGCGGCTCTACCGGCACCCGGATCCGTACGCGATCGGGCTGAGCCCCTACGAGCAGCAGAAGTACGCCGCGGTCATGGACGCGCTGTCGGGCCGCCGGTTCCGGCGCGTCCTGGAGGTCGGCTGCGGTGAGGGCGATCTGTCGGTGCGGCTCGCGGGACACGCCGACGCACTGCTCGGTGTCGACATCTCGACCGCGGCCGTGGAGCGGGCGGCCGCCCGGGTCCCGTCGGCGACGTTCGTCCGCCGGACGCTGCCCCGCGAGATGCCGGACGGCACGTTCGACCTGATCGTCTGCAGCGACGTCCTCTACTACTGGGAGCCGGTCACTCTGCGGGTCGGCATCGCGGCCCTGCTGGACCGGCTGCGGCCCGGTGGCGCGTTGCTGGCCTACCACTACCGCGGCGGATTCGGCCAGGTGAACACCGCCGACGCGGTGCACGACGGGTTGCATGCGGCCGCCGCGGCGCGCGGCCTGGACGCCCGCAGGCAGGAGACCGTCGCCGGGGTGGGGCCCGGAGCCGCCGGGGCACGGTTCTCGCTGGTCGTCCGGCCGTCGGCCCGGCAGGGGCAGGTCGGCGGGGCGTCCGCGGTGCCACAGCCGCGCACCGGGGAGATCGGGACTCCGGCCCGCGTGCGCCGCCCCTGAGCGGCCGGGTTCCCGCGCCTGGTTCCTGAGTACCGGGCTGCCCCGGACGGCGGGTCATCGACTGCACCGTCCGGCAGTTGTCGTCAGGGCGACGTGGACCTGTCGCGACCTGTGCGAACGCGGTTAGCGTTGCGCCCCATGACGGTCGACGCGGACGGTCCTGCCGGCATGGCCGACGCCCGGCGGGTGGTGACGATCCCGGAGCTCACCGCGCCCAGCTACCTGCAGGCGGTGCTCTCGGTCGCCTACCGCGACGAGCGCAACAGCGTCCCGCTCACCGTGGCCACCCCGGCCGGTCTGGTGTTCGGCAACGCCGTGCATCCGGCGGCCTGGCTGCGCCGCCTCGGCGACCAGCTGCGCGGCCTCACCGCCGACGACCCGCGCAACGACTCGGCCCAGGCGATGGCCGAGATGTTCGACGACATGGCCGAGGGCCGCGGCGACGAGCGACCGGGCCGGGACATCCCGATGAAGGACATCCACTGGATCTACTTCACCGACGCACTCATCGTGCCGACGGCGGCGGCCGCGCCGAACTACGTCGACCCCGCCTGCTGGCAGGTGGCGCTGCGCGAGGTCTCCGCCTGGACCATCGGCCTACCGCCGCGATAGTGACCACGGTCACTCACTCCTTCGCGTGAGGATCGACCGTTGCGGGCCCTCACATGTGTGTCGGGCGGATCAACAGGGCACTGGTTGTCATCCGCTGGTCGTCGTCCACCGGATGACGTCCAGGCCCGATCCGGTTCCTCACCCGGCCCGACGGATCTCGGGCCACGATCAGGAGGCGTGAACACCATGAGCAGCACCACCGACGCGAAGACCCCCGCCGTCGCCGGCACCCCGTCGGCCCTGCAGTCCGAGCACGGCAGCACCCGGATCGCCGAGACCGTCGTCTCGAAGATCGCCGGGCTGGCCGCCCGCGAGGTCAACGGCATCTACGCTCTGGGCGGCGGCGCGGCCCGCGCCTTCGGCGCGCTGCGCGAGCGCATCCCGGGCGGCACCACCAACGCCTCGCAGGGCGTCTCGGTCGAGGTCGGGGAGAAGCAGGCCGCGGTCGACATCAACGTCGTCGTGGAGTACGGCGTCTCCATCGCCGACCTGGCGAAGGCCGTGCGTCGCAACGTCATCTCCGCCCTGGAGCGGATGACCGGGCTCGAGGTCGTCGAGGTCAACATCTCGGTGGACGACGTGCACCTCCCGTCCGACGACGACCACGACGAGGCCAAGGAGACCAAGCGGATCGACAACTCGTCGCGGGTGGCGTGAACGCCCCGACCACCGCGGCCGGAACCGTCGCCGACCGGATCGCCGCTGCCACGCTGAGCTGCCCCGCGGTGGCCCGGCTGCACGGCGGCCGGTTCGGCGAGGTCGCCACCTACCTGCCGGGGCGCCGGATCAGCGGTGTCCGTCTGCGGTCCACACCCGATGACGATCCGGCCGGGACCGGCCCGGCCGGCATCAGCACGCCCGGGATCAGTACGACCGGGATCAGCACGACCGGGATCAGCACCGTGGAGATCCACGTGGTCGGCCGTTATCCGGCGACGGTCGACGAGATCGCCACCCAGGTCCGCACCGCCCTGCGCCCGCTGGTCGGGGCGGCACGGGTGGACGTGGTGGTCGGCGACTACACCGGACCGGCCGATCCCACCGGCACCGCCGAGCCCGCACCGGCCCGCACCTCGGGTGCGGTACCGGCCACCGGTCAGATCGAGCACCCGCCCGCGGACCGCGGCTGAACCGCCACCGGAGCTCCGTCCAGCCGGTTCCACCCACTTGTGAAGGACGTGACCGCGATGCCTCTCATCACCAACACCCAGATCGGCCTGCTCGCCGGCCTGCTCCTCGGTATCGCCGGGGTGGTCGGCGGGTTCGGCGGGTTCGTCGTCGCACTCGTGCTGGGTGCGATCGGTCTGCTCGCCGGGCGCTGGCTGGACGGCGGACTCGACCTCACCGAGCTCTCGGAGCGCTCCGGGTTGACCGGGCGCGGCTCCGACCGGGTCCGGTGAACCCGTCGTGACCGCCACCGCCCCGGAGTCGTCCGCGGCTCCGCCCGAACCCGACGACAGCCCGACCCGGGTGCTCGAACCCGGCGCCGGCCCGGAGGCCGAGCGGCGTGGCCGGCTCGACGTCGCCGACCAGGTCGTCGAGAAGATCGCGGCCGCCGCACTGGCCGAGACCGACGGGGTCGGCGGCGCGTCCGGGACCGTCGACCGGATGCTCGGCCGCGACGAAGCAGGCGGCCGCCCGCGGGTGACCGCCACCGTGTCCGGCCGGTCGGTCCGGCTCGACGCCCGGATCTCCGTCACCTACCCGTCCCCGGTCGCCGCGACCTGCGATCGGGCCCGCGCACACGTCGTGCGGCAGGTGGAGTCGCTGACCGGTCTGGGGGTCGCCAGGGTGGACATCGAGGTCTCCGCGCTGACCCACCCGCGGCCTGCGTCGGCGGGGAGGGATCTCGCATGATCCGCCATCCCCGCCGCTCGGTCGCCGCCTCACTGGTCGCGCTCGTGCTGCTGGCGGCGTGCGTGCTGCTGGCGGTCGCCGTCGTGCAACACCTGCTCGGGCAGCCCCCGGTGCTGCCCTTCGCCGAGCTGAACGCGCTCGCCGCCGGTCTGACCGGCGCCGACGTCGCGTTCCTCGCTCTCTGCGGGGCGCTCGCGCTCGTCGGGCTGGTGCTGGTCGTCGTCGCGCTCCGTCCCGGTACCCCCACGGTGCTGCCGCTGGCCGATCGGGACGGCGCCGGCGTCACCGACACCGGGATCACCCGGCGCAGCCTTGACCGGGCGCTGTCCCACGCGGCCACCGGTGTCGACGGGATCACCCGGGCGTCCGTGTCGAGCTCCCGGCGGAAGGCGTCGGTCTCGGCGCACGCGAGCTTCGGCGACGCGGCGGCACTGCGCACCGCGGTCCGGGACGCCGTGTCCGAGCGGCTCGCCGAGATCGGCCCGGCCCGCAGCCCGCGGGTCCGGGTGAAGGTCACCGGAACGAAGGAGTCGTGATGGCCGCCGCGAACCCCCCGGCCCGCCTCAACCGGAGCCTGCTGCTGCTCATCGGCCTGGTGCTGCTGGTGGCGGGTGCGGCCGGACTCGCGTTCGGCAGTGGGGCGCTGCGGTCGCTGCTGCCCGGGCTCGATCCCTCCGTGCCGCTGCTGCCCGGCGCGCTCGACCCACCGGCGTGGGTGCCGTGGGTGACGCTGGCGGCCGCCGTCGTCGTCGGGCTGCTGGCGCTGCGCTGGCTGCTGGCCCAGGCTCGGCGCCGGCCGCGGACCACCCGATGGGGACTTCCCGCGGCCCAGGTCGCCGGCCGTGACGCCGGCAGCACCCGGTTGCACTCCGATCATGCCGCCGCCGCGCTCGCCGCCGACGTCGAGTCCTACGACGGGGTCCAGCGGGCCGCCGCCGTGCTCACCGGCGACCGGACGCGCCCGGAGGTGTACCTGGACGTCACGGCGGAGACCGGAGCAGACCTGGCCGCGCTGCGCGGGCTGATCGACGACCACGCACTGCCCCGGCTGCGTTCCGCGCTCGGCGCCGACGGCGCACGGACCGAGCTGGTGCTGCGGTTGGTGGAGGCGAAGCGGGCCGCGCGGGTCGGTTAGCGGGAGCCGTCCACGAAGGTCCCGGCGATCCGCAGGCCGCTGCCGCCCGCCATCCGCAGCAGCCCGGCCATCGCGATCACCAGACCGGCCATCTCGCAGGTCTCCTCGGCGCCGGCCAGCAGGTTGTAGCCGAACGCGTGCACGTCGCCGGTCTGCTCGAACACCAGCCCGCCCACGGCCTCCAGGCCGACCGCGCCGAACAGGAACACGGCGGCACCGGCGACCACGGTCCAGCTGCCCGGACGACGCAGCAGCATCGGCAGGCAGAGCGCGGCGACGACGAGCACCAGCACCGACGCCGGGATGATCCACGCGTAGGTCAGCAGGCCGCTGGTGCCGAACGTGGTGTGGATGATCCAGCCGATCTGCTCATGGTTCGCGGCGGTCTCGTCCATCGCCACGACCGCGCAGGCCAGGCTCAGCAGGATCCACCGCCAGCGCTCCCGGCGCACCGAGGTCGCCGCGATGAGCGCGAGGATCGCGGCGTTCCCGAGGTGCATCGCCGAGCTGAACCAGGTGGAGATGTTCAGCTCGTTGCCGAGCCGGATCGGCCCCGGGATCTCGAACCCGGGGCGGCCGATCCCGTACACGGCGGCACCGAAGTGGGCGATCGCCAGCAACGCCGCGATCGCCCCGGTGACGGCCACCACCCGCGCGGGCCGCAGCAGGGCCAGGTGCGGCCCGCCGGTGGCCGGCTGCACCGCCGGGGACGGCTCGGCGGGTGCAGCCGCCCGGGCACCCGTCGGGGCGGCGCCCGCCGCGCGCTCGTCGAACCGCGGGATCACCTCGGTCGCCGGGTCCTCGTCGGCGCTGCGCGTCATGTGGTGCTGGGCGGTCATGTCCCCTCCTTCTGCGCGGCCGGGACATTCGCACCGCTGCCGCGTCCGCGTGGCTCCGCATCGCTCGGGGAACGGGAGGCGCAGGACTGGCGTCGGAACGTCGGCCGTCAGGTGACTAGAAGGTAAACGAGCGTCCGTCCCACGGGAAACGCGGCACCGGCTCGCAGCGCGGCGGTCTCCCCCGATCGGGGACCGGCGGGGTCATGACCAGGGGCGGGCCGACCGGGCCGACCAGTACTGCCGTGCCGGTTCGGCGAGCGCGTCCAGCTCGTCCGTCGAACCGGCCGGGACCGTCCACTCCGCACCGGCGACGTTGCTGGCGAGCTGTGCGGTGTCCACCGGGCCGAGCAGCACCCGCCACGCCCACGGGTTCGCCAGTGCCGCGGCGACGGCGAGCCGGTCCGCCGGGACGCCGAACCGGTCGGCGAGCGCGACGGCGGCGGCGTCACCACCGGGCGCCAACCGCCCGTTCGCGAACACCTCCTTGAGGATCACCCGGGCGCCGGCGTCGGCGGCCTCGGCCAGTGCGGGCCCGACCGAAGGTTCGAGCAGGTTCCAGGTGGACTGGATCGAGGTGAACAACGGCTCGCCGTCCACCTCGATCTCGAGAGCGCGGCGCACCGCGTCGGCCTGTGCGGGACCGGAGGTGGAGATCCCGACCCGGATGCCGCGGTCGCGCAGGTGCGCGAGTGCGCGGTGCACCCGGGCGTCGTCGAGCACGCCGGTGTCCAGGGTCGCCGAGTGCACGTGGTAGATCCCGAGCCGGTCCCCCAGCAGCTCCCCGGTCAGCGCGTACTGCTCGGTGAAGGCGTCCAGCGAGTGGTCCTTGGTCTCGTGCCGGTCGGCGTCCATCCGCCAGCCGCCGACGTAGCGGTAGCCCCACTTGGATCCGATCTCGACGTCGTCGATCTCGGGGTGGGCGGCCAGCCAGCCGGCCAGGAACTCCTCGGCGCGTCCGTAGGACCGGGCGACGTCGACGTAGCGCAGTCCCGCCGCGTACGCGGCGTCGAGCAGCTCGTGGGTGCGCGCCCGCAGGGTCTCGACGTCCCGGGTGTCCCCGAGCCGTTCGGCGCGACCGGAGGTGATGTAGGCGGGGCGGGCGACGGCGGCCAGTCCGAGGCCGAGCCGGGACGCGGGGGCGGACATGGGCACAGCCTGCCGTGCCGGGCCCGGGCCTGCCACCGTCGATGAAACACCTGTTGCATGTGCTTGACCCCGCCCGTAGCGTCCCCTCCATGCCAACCGAGGGCTGGGTCCTGCTGCTCGCCCAGTTGCCGGCCTCGCCGTCGAGTCCGCGCGTGACACTGTGGCGTCGTGCCAGGGCGGCCGGCGCCGTCGGCCTGCAGAACGGCGCGTGGGTGCTGCCCGGCACCGACGCGCACCGCGAGTTCTTCGACGGCCTGGCCCGCTACGTCCGCGAGCACGGTGGCACCGCCTACGCGATGGAGACCGTCGCCCGCGACGACGACGGGATCGTCGCCCGCTTCCGCGCCGAGCGGGCCAAGGAGTTCGCCGAGTTCGCCGAGCGGGCCGGCGCGCTGCTGGCCGAACTGGAGAAGGAGTCGGCGCGCGACAACTTCTCGTTCGCCGAGCTGGAGGAGAACGAACAGGACATCGACCGGTTGACCGGTTGGCTGGCCAAGATCACCGCCCGGGACTTCTTCCCGGACGAGCGGCTCAAGGAAGCGGAGGCCACACTGGACCGCTGCCGCCGTTCGATGGAGGCCTTCACCGAGGCCGTCTACCGCGCCGAGGGTGTCGCGCCGGACCTGCCGCCGCGCGCGGAATGAACGCGCACTCCGCCACCGCGAGCGCGGTCGCGGAGCAGCTCGGCACCGACCCGGCCGTCGGGCTGGGCGACGACGAGGCCGCCGCCCGGCTCGCCGAGCACGGACCGAACCGGTGGGTCGTTCCGCGCCGGGTCACCTTCCGCAGCGTGCTCACCGACGAGATCACCGAGCCGATGATGCTGCTGCTGGCCGCGGTGGCGGTGCTCTACGGCATCTGGGGCCGGATGGAGGACACCGTCGCCATCGTCGCGATCATCGTGGTGGTCGTGCTGGTCGAGGTGTTCGCCGAGTACCGCGCGAAGTCGGTGATCGCCGCGCTCGGGACGCTCACCGCACCGACCACACCGGTGCTGCGCGGCGGACGCACCCGCTCGGTGGCCACCGAGGACCTGGTCCCCGGTGATGTGCTGCCGCTGTCGACGGGCACCCGGGTCGCCGCGGACGTCCGGCTGAGCGAGACCTGGGGCCTGCGGATCGACGAGTCCGCCCTGACCGGTGAGTCGGTGGCCGCCGCCAAGCACGCCGGTCGGGTGCTCGACGATGCGGCCGCGCTCGGCGACCGGACCAACCTGGCGTTCGCCGGGACCACCGTCGTCGCCGGACGGGCCCGCGGCGTGGTCGTCGCCACCGGGACGGCGACCGAACTGGGCGCGGTCACCGGGCTGGTGGTCGCCGGTCGACCGCCGCGCACCCCGCTGCAACAGGCGATGCGGGACCTGTCGAAGGCGCTCGCCACGCTGGCGATCGCGTTCAGCGTGCTCGTTCCGCTGATCGGCGTGCTCGGTGGGCAGCCGTGGCGGGAGATGGTGCTGACCGGGCTGACACTGGCGTTCGCGACCGTCCCCGAGGAGCTGCCGATCATCATCAGCCTGGTGCTGGGGCTCGGTGCGTACCGGCTGTCCCGCCGCCGTGGCCTGGTCCGCCGGCTGCGCGCCGCCGAGACCCTCGGTGCGGTCACCGTCATCGCGACCGACAAGACCGGCACGCTGACCGAGAACCGGATGGCCGTCGACCAGGTCGAGCCGGTCGGCGCGACCACCGAGGAACTGCTCGCCGCGGGCGCCGCCTGTACCGAGGCGACCCCGGAGCCGGACGGCGGTTGGGCGGGCGACCCGACCGACGTCGCCTTCCTCGTCGCGGCCCGGGACCGTGGTCTGCCGCCGCCACCGGAACCGGTGCACCGGTTCGCCTTCGACCCGGTCCGCGAATCGATGACGGTGGTGCTGCCGGACCACCGCGTGGTCACCACCGGCGCCCCCGAGTCCGTCCTCGCCCGCTGCCGCACGACCGATCCCGCCCTGCTCGACCGCGCCGGGCAGCTCGCCGCCCGTGGACTACGGGTGATCGCCGTCGCCACCGCGACGGTGACGGAGGTCCCCGCCCGGGTCGAGGACGCCGAGCGGGACCTGGAGTTCACCGGGTTCGTCGCACTGTCCGACCCGCCCCGGCCGGGAGCGGCCGCCGCGGTCGCCGCGGCGCACCACGCCGGCATCCGGGTCCTGATGGTGACCGGCGACCACCCGGCATGTGCCCGGGCGATCGCCACCCGGGTGGGGATCCCCGGTGACGCCCTGCTCACCGGCCCCGAGCTGGACCTGCTCGACGACGACGCCCTCACCGACGCCGTCACCCGGGTGACCCTGTTCGCCCGGGTGACACCCACCCACAAGCTGCGGCTGGTCACTGCACTGCAGGACCGTGGGGAGATCGTCGCGGTGACCGGTGACGGGGTGAACGACGCCCCCGCGCTGGCCCGCGCCGACGTCGGCGTCGCGATGGGGTCCTCGGGCACCGACGTCGCCCGCGACGCCGCCGATCTCGTCCTCGCCGACGACGACGTCTCCACCCTCACCCGCGCGCTGCGCGAGGGGCGCACGCTGCACGACAACCTGCGCAAGGGCGTGAAGTACTACCTGGCCTGCAAGGCGGGTCTGGTCGCGACGGCCGCCGCCGGGGTCGCCGCGGGCCTGCCGATCCCGTTCGCGCCGATCCAGATCGTGGTGCTGGAGATGTACATGGACGTCGCGGGCACGGCGACGTTCGCCGCCGAGCGCAGCGAGCGCGACGCGATGGAGCGGCGACCGCAGGGCAGGACCGAGCGCTTCCTCGACCGGCCGCTGGTGACCGATCTGCTGGCGGGCGGGGCGTCGCTGTTCGCCGCGGTCGGCGGGCTCTACCTGGTCGCCGCCCTCACCGGGACGAACAGCGCGACCGCCCAGACGCTCGCCTTCGTGGCCTGGATGTCGGGCTATCTCGCCCTGGCGTGGGTGATGCGGACCGAGCGCACCCCGCTGCTGTCGGCCGGGCTCCTCTCGAACCGGTTCCTGCCGTTGTGGACGGTGGTGACGGCCGCGTCGCTCGCCGTGATCATGACCGTGGCCCCGCTGCGGGACGCGTTGCGACTGGTGCCGCTGACCGGCGCCCAGTGGCTCGTGGCGGTGCTGGTGCCGATCGTGGCGGTGTCCTGGATCGAGGTCCGCAAGATGGTTCGTGACGCGCGCGGCGCACGGCCCGGCGCCGTCCGCGCCACACCGCCTGCGTGACCTCCGGCCCGATCCGGTCCCGGGCCGGCCGGCGATGTCGCAAGGCCCGGAACGCCCACTTCACCCTGGTCGCGATGGACGAGAACCGGCGCCCGGTGCCGGTGCCGGTACCCGTCACCGACGAGGAGGGACACCACTGGAACGAGGCCGGGATCCGCCGCGACCAGCGGCGCTCGGCGCCCTGAAGCGCCACCACCGATCGGCCCCGGACACACGTCCGCCCCCGGTGGCCGATCGGCCACCGGGGGCAGGACGTGGGGCTCAGCCGACCGAGTCGCCCGATCCGGACTCCTGCGCGCAGGCGTCGGACTGGTCGGTGACCGAGTCGCCCGACTTCGACTTCGCCTCGCCACCGAGACCCAGGGCGCCGGTCAGACCGTTCAGCAGCCCGGCCCCGTCGACCGGGACCTGCCCGCCGAGCACGTTCACCGGGATGTTGTTGTTGCAGATCTGGATCGGCACGTTGATGTTGTTGCCGTTCAGAGCGCCCACCAGGCCGCCGTCGGCGCTCTTGTCGATCGCGCCGCCGTCGTGCGAGCCGTGGCGCTCCGCGTCCTTCGAGGTGTCCTTCGAGCTCTCCGCGGCGTAGTCGCCGGCGAACGCCAGCGGGCTGACCGCGAGCAGGGAGGCGGCGGACGCCGCGACGATGATTCCGGCCTTCTTCAGCACAGTTGTTCTCCTGATGAGTCTCGAGCCCGTGCGTCGACGGTCCCGGATACCTGTCGGCACGCTGACAAAATGGGGGAGCCCGTGCCGGCTGCGCTGCAATCTATCCACCGGCCACCGCGGAGACAATTTCCGTGACCCCATCGGGTGGCGAAACTACTTTACGTGTGGATACTCCCTCGATCCGGTTCTCTGCAGAACCGGCCGAGCCGGTGGACGCGGGGCAGGATCCGGACACGACGGCGCCCCGGGGCCACAGGGCCCCGGGACGCCGTCGATGAGCTACCGGGCGATCAGTCGTCGATCGAGTCGCCGGCGCCGGCCTCCTGCGCGCAGGCGTCCGACTGGTCGGTGGCGGAGTCACCGGAGAGCGCCTTGCCCTCGCCGGCGATACCGGCGGCACCGGTCAGCCCGTTGGCGGCGGCCGCACCCTCGACGGGCACCTGGACGCCCAGGACGTTGACCGGGACGTTGTTGTTGCACGCCTCGACCGGCACCTGGACGTTGTTGCCGTTCAGGCCCGCGACGACGCCCTCGGCGCCCTTGTCGATCACGTTGCCGTCGTTGCCGGCGAACGCCAGCGGGGAGAGCGCGAGCAGGCCCGCGGCGGACGCGGCGACGACGAGGCCGGCCTTCTTCTTCAGCACAGTTCTTCTCCTGATGAGTTACGGAACCGCGAGTCCGCGGAACCGGCACCTGCCGGCACGCAGACAGAAAGGGGGGAGCCCGTGCCGGCTGCGAACAACGTAACGGCCGGAATCGTCGCCATCAAACCCGGCAACACCATCGTGCCGGCATATTACTTTCCGTATGGTTACTCACCTTTTCGGGGCGGATCGCCGAACACCGGGCCCGGGACGCCGGGCGGGCGCCGGCGCGGGACCCCGCCCGGCGGCGGCACTCCGCGCCTCCGCGGTGAGCCACCGCGCGACGTCGACGAGCTTGAGGTTCGAGTCCTGCGAGGAACGGACCAGCAACTCGAACGCGCCCTGGTCGTCGAGGGTGAACCGCTCCATGAGGATCCCCTTCGCCTGGCCGATCACGTCCCGGGTCTCGACGGCGTCGGCCAGCCCCTCGATCCGCCTGGCTCCGTAGACGGCGATCGCCGCCTGGGTGGCGAACGCCCCCGCGATCAGCCGGGCCGTCTCGTCGAACGCGTGCGGCGAGCGCGCATAGAGATTCAGTGCCCCCGGCGACACCTCCGCCGGGGCCATCGTGAACGACAGCAGGCCACGCACCCCGCGCCGGCGGGCCGCCGCGGAGAACCGCGGCCACCGGGTCTCGACGGCGAAGTCCTCGACGTGCACGGTCGTCGTCGTCCCGGTCAGGGCCGCGTCCACGCAGGGGCCTTCGGTCAGCTCGACCTGCAGCGCGTCGAGCTCGGCGACGAGCGGATCGACGGAGCCGTGCGAGGACAGGCTCCCGTCCCGGTCGCGCATCGTCATCCCGGCGAGCTCGACACCCGGGACGTTGAGCACCGCAGCCGCGCACAGCCTGGTCAGGACGGTCTCCGGGTCGTCCTCGGTCACCCGGGCGACCAGGGCGGCCGCACTGCGCGACAGCACCCGATGCAGTTCCTCCGGATCGAGATCGTGCACGACGGGGCTCCTCCGGACGGTGGGTTCGGCGTGGACGAACCCCCGACCGTAACCGCTCAGCGCCGTTCCGAGTCCGGGTCGAGTCCCAGATGCCGCAGATAGCGGGCCGCCGAACGGACGACGGCGGGATGCGCGTCCCCCTGCACGACGTGGCCCCACCAGGCGCCGTACAGCGAGCGGTAGCGGTACCCGGACAATGTCCGGACGGCGCGGCGCACCACGTCCGGATGGGCCGGGATCAGGTTCGGATAGCTGTACATGAAGCCGACCCAGCGACGGTCGGGGACGACCGTCACGATGTCACCGGCACAGACCGCTCCGTGCCCGTCGGGACCGTCCGCCCAGTGCAGCACCGCGCCGCCGGCGAAGTGCACCCCCAGGTGGACGAGGGCGCGACCGGGCAGGATCTCGTGCTCGGTGCCGCTCCACGGCTCGACCTCGGCACCGCGGGGCACCCAGCCCAGGTCGGCCGCGTGGACGTGGATCGGCACGTCACCGAACTCGCGGCTCCAGGCCGACATCGTCGAGTAGTAGTGCGGGTGCGAGATCGCGATCGCCGCGATCCCGCCGAGCTCGTGCACCCGGCCCACGGTCTCGTCGTCGAGCAGGGCGGTGCAGTCCCACAGCACGTTCCCACCCGCCCCCGGTACCAGCAGGGCCCGCTGCCCGATCCCCAGATCCGGCGTCGTCCCGACGCCCCACAGGCCGGGGACCTCCTCGCGGACCTCTCCCCGGAACCCCTCGTCGCGCAACCGGGCCGGGGTGGTCCAGCGCTGACCCGCCCAGTCGACGTACTCGCGCTCGTCCACACAGACCGGGCACGGCCCGGCGCCGTCGCCGAGCGGGAACTGCACTCCGCAGCGCGGACAGAGCGGTCGGTCGTCCAGGTGCACGAGCCCGGTGTTCCCGCGAGGGCCTGACCCGAATCCCACCGGTCAGACGGGCAGCGGCCGGTCCTCGACGACGCTCTTCATCACCAGCGTCGAGCTGAGCCGCTGGACACCGGGCAGGGCGGCGAGCCGGTCGTCGTAGAGATGCTGGAACGCCGACAGATCCCGGGTGATCACCCGGAGCAGGTAGTCGGGGTCACCGAACAGCCGCTGCGCCTGCACGACGTTGGTGATGCCCGCGACGGCCGCCTCGAACGCGGTGACGGTCGCCCGGTCGGCGTCACGCATCGTGACGAAGACCAGCGAGTCGAAACCCAGACCGAGCACCCCGGGATCGAGGTGCGCCCGGTACCCGGCGATCGCGCCGGACTCCTCCAGCGCACGCAGCCGCCGGTGACAGGGCGACACGCTGAGCCGGACCCGTTCGGCCAGCTCGGTGACGGTGATCCGGCCGTCACGCTGCAGCTCGGCAAGAATCTTCCGGTCGATCGCATCCACAGCCCAGATCTTCCCTCAACCGTCGGGATCCTGCGCAACTCTGGAAACACCTTCCGGCTCTTCCGCCATAGCGTTTCCCGAGTAGGTCCGACCGGGGGGGCAGGCATGGCGGTGCAGGCGATCGTCTCGTTCTGGGGGCTGTCGTTGCTGCTCGTCCTCACCCCGGGTGCGGACTGGGCGTACGTGATCGGGGCCGGACTGGCACAGCGCACCGTGCTGCCTGCGGTCGCCGGGCTGCTCGCCGGTCACCTGGCGCTGACCGGCGCCGTCGCCGCCGGGATCGCCGCGCTGGTCGCGAGCTCGCCCGCCACTCTGACCGCGCTCACCGCGGTCGGTGCCGCCTACCTGATCTGGCTGGGGTCGATCGGGCTGGCCCGCCCGGCCGGTGCGGCCCCCGGCCCGGGGGCCGGCCCCGGTAGCGGGGCGTGGCTGCGTCAAGCCGTGAAGGGGGCCGGGACCAGCGGGCTGAACCCGAAGGCCCTGCTGCTGTTCCTGACCCTGTTGCCCCGGTTCACCGACCCGACCGGGGGCTGGCCGGTCGGCGGGCAGATCCTGGTGCTCGGCGCGGTCCACGTCGCCTGCTGCGGGGTCGTGTATCTCGCGGTCGGGACGGGCGCCCGGCGGCTCCTGTCGGCCCACCCGGGCTGGACGCGCACGGTGTCGCGGATCTCCGGCGCGGCGATGGTCGCGATCGGGGCCGGGTTGCTCCTCGGACAGTTCGCCTTCTGAACCGGGTGCGTGATGCGACCAGGCGCTGCGCCACCGGCCGCCGCTCCGGGTGGTGTGCGGCCCGGTCACGCCCGGCAGGCCGCGGGCTCCCCGGATCACGACGCGGTGACCGGCCGTCCGGGTAGCCGGCGGGCTGCTCCGGGCCTACGCCCCGCGACCCGACCGGTGACAAGCGGTGACCGACCCCTCGCCGGAGGGCTCGGGCACCCGATCAGGCGCCGGCCAGCGCCGACACCGCCGTGGCGATCGTGACCGTGTTGAAGACGAACGCGATCACCGCGTTCACCGTGACGGTCCGGCGCATCTCGCGGGAGAGCACGGTGACGTCGGTGGTGCCGAACGTGGTCATCACCGAGACGGCGAAATAGACGTAGTCGGCCCACCCGGGGACACCGTCCCCGGGGAACTGCAGGGCTGCACCGTCCTCGACGAGGTCGTCCGCGTGGAACGCGACCGCGAACGAGACCAGAACGCACAACCACCCCACGACGATGAGGACGACCGCCACCGCGATCCGGATCCCGTCGGGCAGGCTGCCGCCCCCGTGCCCGGGCATCCACAACACCGCGACGGCCAGCGCGACGCCCGCGAAGAAGAGCGAGGCCCCCGGGCCTGGTGCCGTACCCAGCACGTAGCGCTCCAGGACCGTCCCGCGACTCTCCCGGTGTGCCCAGTCGTGGATCTGGGCCGGTGTCGCCCGTACGAAGGCCGCGGTCGTCAACACCAGGTAGGCGCTCAGGTAGATGAGCAGGAGCAGCACCCAGCCGTCGACGAGCGCGAGCCCCGTGTCCTGCGTCTCGGCGACCACGATCATCACGACTCCGCCGAGCAGGGCGAGAGTGGTGCTCGTTCCCGAGCGTCGCCACTCGGGCAACCAGAACCGGGCCAACCCGTCCGACATCGCGCAGCCTCCTCCGGTCGGCCGGGGCGGAGCCTGCGGCCGAGTTGCGCGGAACGCTAGCCCGAGTGTCGCGTGGAGCGCACCGCCGGCGGGCCGGCCAGACCACACCGCCGGCGGGCCGGCCAGACCACGCTGCCGGCGGGCCGGCTCGGGGTTTGACCATGCCGTAGCGGCACGGCCTGTACTGGGCTCCGACCGACTGGAAGGGGTGGTTCCGGTGAGCTCGGATCTCCCGGTGGCGGACGGGAACGGGCCCGGTGGCGGCACGGATCGACGTCGCCTGGTACGCCTCGTGGCGGTGGTGGCCGTGGCGGTTCTGGCCCTGGCCGGCATCGTCGCCGCCGGTACGGCCACGTCACGGGGCCCGGCGGCGGGGGCCGATCGGCTGGGCAGCTACTCCAGCTCCGAGGGGCGCCTGATGTACCAGGTCCACGCCCCGCCGTCCTGGCGGCCCGACCGGCCGATGCCGGTGATGGTGGCGATCCACGGCTGCGGCATGACCGGCTACGGGCTGAACTCCATGAAGTCGATGACCCGGTTCGACGACCTCGCCGACCGCGCGGGATTCCTCGTCGTGTACCCGACCCAGTCGTTGCTGCGCAACGGCTACCTGTGCTGGAACTCGTTGTCCCCCGACCACCAGGAGCGGGGGCGGGGCGAACCCGAGCTGATCGCCGGGGCCATCCGGCAGGTCATCGACGAGTACGGCGCCGATCCCACCCGGGTGCACGTGGCGGGCGCGTCCTCCGGCGCGGGGACCGCCGTGATCCTCGGCGCCACCTACCCGGATCTGGTCGCGACCGTGACCTCGGTGGCCGGCGGCGAGTACCGCTTCCACCTGGCCGAGCACGACCTGGACGCCGTCACACCCGTCGACACCGCGCAGCTCGCGCTGGAGGAGATGGGCCCGCGAGCCCGGCCGGTTCCGATGATCGTCGTGCAGGGTGACCAGGACGAGGTCGTGCCGCCGATCATGGCCGAGCGGTTGGTGCACCAGTGGCTGGTGCTCGGGTCGCTCATCGCGACCGGCCGACCCGAGGTCGACACCACACCGCACGACGTCGAACGCGTCGAGCCGCCCGGCGCCCACCCCTACACCCGCACCAGCCATCGGGTCCCAGGTCAGGCGACCGTCGACTCGTACCTGGTCGAGGGGATGGGGCACACCTGGTCCGGGCCGCGGGCGTCCGGGACCTTCACCGACCGGGCCGGGCCCGACCTGTCGACGATCGTCTGGGAGTTCGCGTCGCAGCGGCCGCTGCGGTGACATGTGCCCCCACCGGATCCGTCCGGCAGCTTCCGGTTCAGCACTGCTGCCACCCTGTGGGGTGAGCCCGCCTCGCCGGTGTCGTCGGCACCGGGCCGGGTGTTGTGCGGTGGGCCCGGAACCGGCTCACCGCGAACTCGGCGGCGTCGAGCTCCGAATCCTGCTCCGTCGAGCCGTGGCCGATGCACTCGCCGTCGGTCCAGCTTGCTCGGCGACGACGCGATGTGCCGCCCCTACCTCGGCGATCGTGCCCGGGCAGGAGTGCGACCGCGCCTCATCAGGGCGACTCGTCGCGCTGGACGTAGGGCCTGGCCAGGCCGTGCGCGGTGCCGAACGGGATCCCGGTCTTCTCGCCCAGCTGCGGCCAGGAGGAGGCGCTCGCGCTGGTAGAGGGCAGCCAGCAGCCGACCGACCCGCTCCTTCGCCGCGTCCCGGTCGGCGTCGGCCAGACGCACCGCACGGACCAGGTCCTCGTCGGACAGTTCATCGAGCGGACGAGCGAGGAGACGGGCGAGTTCGGCGAGCTCCTCCGGGTCCACGGGTCGAGTGTTGGTCGTACCATCTTTCGAGTTGTCGAAAGACACGCCGGTACGGCCGCCTGGGCATCTTCAGATGCTGAACCTTCTTCCGGCACCCCCTGGCGCGCCGAGGGCGCTGTTCACACCGCTGCTGGGCCGTCCCGGCAGTCGGTTCGCTCCCGACCACAACGACGGGCGAACGACTCGTCCAGTCGTCGAAGCCGAGAGTCGGAGCGGCCACCGATACACCCGGGACGCCGCACCGCTTCGCGGGCAGGGGAGCCTCGGGAACCTCCCGGCGGCGGCACCAGCAGGCTGCACGCTGCGAGCCGGCCGACGCGTAAGTGTCGGAGCCCCTGTCTATCGTCCGCCACATGAGCGAGCCGGAGGCGGTCGATCGGACACGTCGAGACTACGACGATGTCGCCGAGCTCTACGACGAGATGGTGCAGAGGGGTGACCTCGTCACAGACGCCTTCTGCACAGCGATGGTCGACGCCTTCGCTCGTCTCGTCCGCGCGGGCGGGTCCGAGAACGCCGTGCTCGACGCCGGTTGTGGACCCGGCCAGTGGACCGACCACCTGGATCGAGCCGGCGTCCGGGCCTACGGGATCGACCTGTCGCCGGCCATGATCAGGATTGCCCGTCGACGTCGCCCCGACCTGCGCTACGAGGTCGGCTCCATGCTCGATCTGGGAGCACCGGACCAGTCGGTCGCCGGCATCCTGGCCGGCTTCTCGCTGATCCACACACCGCCGGACCTCCTGCCCCAGGTCGTGGCCGAGTTCGCCCGAGCGATCGAGCCGGGCGGGCCGCTCCTCGTCGGCGTGCAGGTAACCGACACCGCAGGCGCCGATGGCTGGGTCCCGTACGACCACAAGGCGTCGCCCGCCTACCTGTGGAACCTGGGCGCGCTCGGCGACGTACTGCACGTTCGTGGCTTCCACGAGCTCGGGCGCATGCGCATCGTTGCGCCCGCCCCAGGCAAGCCCCCGGCCGGCTACCTGCTGATGCGTCAGGAAGCTCGCTAGTGGGGCACGCGGCGAAGCGGTTGTCGACAACAAGGAGGCCCAGGACGCGAGCAAGGCGACGGCGCACCGTCCGCACGCTCACGATCAACCGCTGGCCACCATCTCCTCGCTGGTGCGCCCCAGGATCAGTGCCGGAAGCTGGAGGTCCTCCGGCGTCCGCGCGTCCTTGGGCCCACACCTGCTGCACGTCCCGATCAGCGACGCGCGTATCGTCCCCCGTCATCTTCTCTCGCCGGGAGTCCAGGCGAGCGCGGGGTACGTAGCGACTCGACCCCGAGCAACAGAAATCCCCCGGTAGCGCTGCTACCAGGGGATTTGGCGGAGCCGCCTGCGGGAGTCGAACCCGCGACCTACGCATTACGAGCCTGCGAGATGATCATGAGCCGCGACCTGGGGAAACATCCCCGGACGAGGGTTACTGTAGCTCATGATGCGTTGGTACGAGCCGGTAGGCCAGTCCTCGTGATCTGAGCCAGCGTTCGGCGCCGGGGAGTCCTTCGTCCTCGATGATCTCCAGGAGGTCCTCGGCTTCGTGCTGGACCCGGGCCCAGGTCTCCGGGGGAAGCACTAGTTGATCTTCTCCGTGCTGGTCGTCGGCCACGATCTCCTCCTCGGTACGTTCACGATGCAGACCCGCCCAGTCCCTCAGGGCGGTGGACCAGGTGATCTTCTTCCGGCCGGCGGAGGCCTGTTCGATCTCCCACCAGAGCCCGATGTCATCGGCGTTGCCGGTGGCCACGGCGTCACGAAGGATCTGGAACGGTGAACGGTTCCCGCCGCTGCGGGCGACCTTCCCGGCGGCGTTGACCGCCTCCATCGCTGCCTTGGAGACATAGACGGCCAGGGACTCGATGGACTCGACCGTCAGCTCCACCGGGCGGACGTCCAGGCCGCCCCGCTCCGCCACGGCGGTGAAACCCTTCCGGGCAAGGCCCTTCTCCCAGCGACCGAACATCCGGTCCCCCAGAGCCTCCTGGAGCTCTGGGGACACCAGACCGTCGAACACGATCATCGCGTGGCAGTGGACGTGCCAGCCGTTGGCGCCGTGCGTCAGCTCCACGACCCGCAACCACCCGACCACCCCGAACCTCTGCTGATCCTTGGTCCAGGCGCCACCGGAGGACACCGAGCGCCAGGCCGTGGTCAGGGCATCCCAGGACGCCCGCAACGGCGTCCCGGCCCGGTGCTGAAAAGTCAGGGTCACGAACGAGACCGAGCACTGCTTGCTGGCAGCGGCCCTCAGCACCGCCGCCACCTCCTGAGCCCGCTCCGCAGAGATCTTGCGAGAGCACTGCGGACAGGTCCACAAGCCACAGGACTGGAGCCCCGAGATCCCGGCCCGACGACCGTCCTCGGTCTCCGAACACCGGACCACCGCACCACCACCGGTGCGGAACGGCACCCGGCCGCACTTGCGCTGCCGCTTCTGCGAGGACCACTCCCACAGCGACCGCCTCAGCCTCATGGCCCGGATCTCGACCCGGCCGGTGGTGTCACCGGTGCCGGTCACCAGGTCCAGGGTGACCCCGCTGATCGCGATCGGATGGCAGAGCGGG